>CAMUPC010000167.1 GCA_947090545.1 uncultured Eubacterium sp.
GGGGCTGGCTTCCTGTGACTTTGGAAGAATGTTAGGAGCCCTTAGCATCCTGCTCGATAACACAGGGGCGAAGCCAAGCGGCACCTTTAGCTTCTGGCGGAACGCCAGGGCGAACTAGGTGCCGCGCCCGGACGGTGCCTCAGCGTTCCGCAGGATGCTTAGGGCTCCTTACATTCTGGAATCGGAACAGGAAGCCAGCCCCGCTCCTCTCCCTCCAGCGTCCCTCTTTCACATCCCCCTCAAAAAAAACAAATACAAAAGAATCAAAGGAATTCCAAGTAATTTGCAAAAATCCCTTGTCGAACGATACAGAATCAGTTATAATGAACCTGCACAAAAAAGGGAAACAAAAAGAAAGGCGGTTTCGCACATGTACTACGGAGCGATCAAAAAAACAGATATTGCAAACGGCATCGGAGTAAGGGTTTCCCTATTCGTATCAGGATGCACACACCACTGCAAAGGCTGTTTTCAGCCGCAGACATGGGATTTTTGTTATGGCAGCCCGTACACAAAAGCTACGGAGCGGGAGGTTTTGGACGCCCTGAGGCATGATTATATCCAGGGGCTGACGCTTCTTGGCGGGGAGCCCTTTGAGCCGGAAAACCAGCGTGAGCTTGTAAAGCTGCTGCGGCGTGTGAAGGAGTATTTTCCGCAAAAAGATATTTGGTGCTATACAGGCTATACGTATGAGACGGATTTGGCGGGTGACAGCCGTGCCAGGTGCGAAGTGACCGATGAGATGCTTTCTATGATTGATGTATTGGTGGACGGGGAATTTCATGAGGAAGAAAAAAATATCAGCCTGCGGTTTCGCGGTTCCCAAAACCAGAGATTGATCGATTTGCCGAAAACAAAGCAGCAGAAAAAAATAATATTGTTAGAAATTTAGTCTTTTCTTTTTCAAAAAAAGATGTTATAATACATGACTATGAGGGGTCATCCTTTTCTTCTCATAAATTTTGCAACCGTAGTCTAACGGATAGAACGCAGGACTCCGACTCCTGTAATGTGGGTTCGATTCCCGCCGGTTGCATTTTTTTTCTAACAAATCGACCGATTGTTCGGTGTCTTTGTATTGTGGCAGATCATAATACAATTCAATTTTACTCATGAATGGTTTTTAATGACAGGCAAGGAGGCAGTGAATGGCAGCCCAGAATAATAATGAAAATAACACAGGTTCTAGTATAAATTCGATTAAAAATATTTGTTCCAAATATAAAAAATATATTGCGACGGGAGCAATGCTTATTTTGCTGGCAGTTGTAATATCGACGTCCAGCAAAGCATCTCAGAATAAAGACCCGAAGGAGCCGAATCCGGCGCAGGATTCTACCAGGACGGATGGGGAAACGAAGGACGGCAGCGGGCAGATGGAGGTCAATGCGTATCCGCAGATCAACGCATTGTTTGAAGATTATTATAAATACTATGCGGCGGGGGATACGGAATCGATTGAAAAAATTGCGTTCCCGATTTCCGATACGGAAAAAAGCTATATTAAATGTTTCAGCAAGTGTATGGACAGTTATGAAGAGATCAACTGCTATACTAAAAAGGGCATTGCAGAAGGCGAATATGTGGTGACCGTCTATACCGAAATGAAGTTTAAAGACGTAGAGACAGGCGCGCCGAATTTAGACAGCTTTTACGTCCGTAGGGATAAAAACGGCAATTCCTACATAGACAATGCGTACAGCTCCTTTAATGAGACGAATAAGGAAAATGAGCGGGATGATAAGATTATTGAGCTGATTACCGAGTTCGGCCAGGATGAGGATGTTATTAAGCTGTCCAAAGATGTGGAGAGCAAGTATGATGAAGCGCTTGGCAAGGATGAGAAGCTAAAGGATATGGTTTTTACGACCGTACCGGACGTGCTCTCAGAGTGGGTGGCGACGTTCAGCCCGACGTCCGCGGACGATGAAAATGCGGGCAAGGATGACAAAAAAGACGGCAAGCAGGATACGGACAATAATAAAGATAACGAAGATAACAATCAAGACGACGGCAGCCAAACCGAACAAAATGAGTCCGGGGATCATAAAACAGATCCGTCCGAAGCAGGAGACGGCGGAGATACGCCTGATGAAGAGGACGTAAAGACGCGTACAGCCTATGCAAAGACAAAAGTAAATATGCGTGAAAAGCGCAGTACAAGCAGCGATATTCTTCAGACACTGAATGCAGGCACAAAAGTTACGATCTATGGGACGAGCCAGGATGGTTGGTTTAAAGTGACATGCAAGGGCAAGACCGGATATATCAGCAAAGAGTATATCGTGTCAGACCCGTCCAAGGTAGAAGTACAAAAGCGCACGGCGTATGCAAAGACAAAAGTAAATATGCGAAAAGAGCGCAGTACAGACAGTGACGTCGTACAGACATTAAAAGCCGGTACGAAGGTTATGATCTATGGAACGAGCAAGAGCGGCTGGTTCAGAGTCAGGAGCAAGGGCAAGTTCGGATATGTAAAGAAGGAATATATCACATCGAACAAGTCCAAGGTGGAACGGGAAGAGTCCACGCAGAACAGCAATACGACGTCTACGACTTATTTTAATGAAGGCGACAGGATTACGCTGACACAGTCTGTCAATATACGTACTTCGATGAGCGAAACTGCCGACAGGGTAGGGCTTGCATATCAGGGAGACGTAGTGACTGTGATTATGAGTTATGCAGAAGGCTGGTCAAAAGTGTCCTGGAATGGGCAGACGGGCTATGCCAAGACAGAGTTTTTAAAATAATTTTAAGATGATATGAAAAAGCGGTTGCTGTATCCAGCGGTACGGTATCCGCTTTTTCTACACAGGAAGCAGGTATGGAAGAGCAAACAGTCAGAATTAATAAATATTTAAGCGCGGCAGGCGTCTGTTCCAGGAGGGAAGCAGACCGCCAGATCGAAGCCGGGAATGTGCGTATCGGCGAGAAGGTTGCGCGTATCGGCGATCTGGTAGAGCCAGGGGATCAGGTATATTTTCAGGGCAGGCTGGTAGAAGCGGAGGAGGAACGGATTCTGCTTGTAGTCAACAAGCCAAAGGGCATTGTCTGTACAGCCGAGAAGCGGGAAAAAAATAATATCGTAGATTTTATCGATTATCCAAAGCGGATCTATCCGATCGGCAGGCTGGATAAGCAGTCTGAGGGGCTGCTTTTGATGACAAACGAGGGCGGGTTTGTCAATAAGATGATGCGTTCTGGAAACCGCCATGAAAAGGAATATCTGGTGACCGTTCATAAGACGGTGACAGATGAGTTTTTGCGTGCTTTGGCAGGCGGCGTGCCGATTCTTGGCACAATGACGAGAAAGTGCAAGGTGGAGCGTACCGGAAAAAGAAGCTTTCGGATGATATTGACACAGGGATTAAACCGACAGATTCGCAGAATGTGTGAATATTTTGATTACCGTGTGGTAAGCCTAAAAAGAGTAAGGATTATGAATATTCATCTGGGAGACCTTCCGGTTGGAAAATACCGGATGGTGACAGACAAGGAGCTGGAGCGGTTAGAGCAGATGCTGGAAGGCTCCTCGGATGATCCTGTGCGTTTTGAAAGCAGCGCGCAGGCGCAGCAGCTTTGGGAGGAGGAACAATGAGCCCGATAGACAGATATCAGGAACTGATGAAAACGATCCGCGAGCATATGGAGCGCTATTACGACCAGGATGCGCCGACTATTACAGACCAGGAATACGATGCCTTGATGCAGGAGCTAAAGGCGATGGAAAAAGAGCACCCGGAATGGGTAACGCCGGATTCTCCGACCCAGAAAGTCGGCGGCAGTGCCAAGCGGGAGGCAGGCGTGCTCGTGCGCCATAATGTACCGATGCTGAGCTTATCAGATGTGTTTTCCAAAGAAGAGGTCACGGCTTTTGTCGAAGATATGCAGGAGCAGTTGGAAGATCCTGAGTTTGTCGTGGAATATAAGATCGATGGGCTGTCTTTGGTGCTGCGCTATGAGGACGGGGTACTAAAGCTTGCGGAGACAAGAGGAGACGGCATTAATTTTGGAGAAGATGTTACGGCAAACGCCAAGGTTATCCGGGATGTAAAAAAGAAGCTAAAGCAGCCGTTTCCGTATCTGGAGGTTCGCGGAGAGGTCTATATGACGAACGAGGATTTTGAAAAGGTCAACGAACGCCAGGAGATCGCGGGTAAGCGGATGTTTGCCAATCCCAGAAACTGTGCGGCAGGTACGCTGCGCCAGTTGGATACGGCGGTGACGAAGGAACGCGGGCTGTCGATGTTTGTCTTTAATATCCAGCAGGTGCGCGGCGGGACGTTTGAGACGCACACGCAGGGGTATGAATATTTAAAAAAACAAGGGGTACGCGTCATTGAGGATTATCGTGTGTGCCATACGGCGGACGAGGTATGGGAGGCGATCTGCGCGATCGGTGAAAACCGCGGGAACCTGCCTTACGATATCGACGGCGCGGTCGTCAAGCTGAACCGGATTGCAGACAGAGAGAAGCTGGGAGCGACCTCCAAGGTGCCGAAATGGGCGGTGGCATATAAATATCCGCCGGAAGAAAAAGAAGCAAAAATACTCGATATCGAAGTATCTGTTGGCAGGACGGGCAGGATTACGCCGACCGCTGTGTTTGAGCCGGTACGCCTGTGCGGGACGAGCGTTTCCAGGGCGACGCTCCACAACCAGGACTTTATCGACCAGTTGGATGTCGGGATCGGCGATGTGGTAAAAGTCTATAAATCAGGAGAGATTATTCCAAAGATCCGGGAAGTCGTAAAGGAAAAAAGGGATAGCGGCGTCAGGCGGTTTCAGCTTCCTGATACCTGTCCGGTGTGCGGGACAAAGACCGTCCGGGAAAAGGATACGGCGGATATGAAATGCCCGTCTCCAAGCTGCCCGGCGCAGGTAGAACGCAGGATCATTAATTTTGTCAGCAGAGACGCGATGGATATCAAGGGATTTGGGACAGTGTATATCGAAGAGCTGGTAAGGCGCGGCTTTATTCAGAATATTGCGGATATATTTGAGCTCAGTAAGCACCGCGATCAGTTGATCGAGGAAGGCATTATCGGAAAGGAAAAAAATACGGATAAGCTGCTGGATGCGATTGAAGGGGCAAAGAAACGGGATGCTTACCAGCTTCTGACCGGATTTGGCATTCCAAATGTTGGAAAGGCTGCGGCAAAGGCAGTGATGAAACAGTTCGGCACGATTCCAAAGGTCGCTGAGGCAGATACCGAACAGCTTGTAGAAGTGCCGGATATCGGCGAAGTCAGCGCGGGCTGTATCCGCAGCTTTTTTGCGGATGAGGACAATCAGAAAATGCTGCGGCGTCTGACAGAGGCGGGCGTCAATATGGAACGCATCGTACAGGAGGATGAGAGCGAGCGTTTTGCGGGAATGACGTTTGTCATTACAGGAACGCTGCCGGAGATGGACAGAAAGCAGGCGGCGGAGCTGATTGAGAAAAACGGCGGAAAAGTATCCGGCTCGGTTTCTAAAAAAACGACGTACCTGCTGGCGGGAGACAATGCGGGGAGCAAGCTTGCAAAGGCGAACAGCCTTGGCGTGCAGGTGATCAGTGAAGAAGCGTTTTTGGAAATGCTGAAAGCGTAAATCCTGCTACAGCAGGGATTTGTGCTGGTTCCAGTATCTTTGGCGCTGCGTATACTGTGTATTCAGCCAGTCTGCGATTTTGGCAATGCTGTATTCTGTAAATGGAAAAATTTGAGACTCCTTTACGTTGTCAGCCGTTTTTTCAAAACAGAACGGGCCGGGAAAAATCCATACCCGAAAGACATCCGTATCGCCTTCTTGTGCTTTTTCAATTGTAAACCGCATCCCTTCAATGCTGCCGGTATAAGGTGATTTTTTGTAAAAAGGGATATGGAACAGGTCAGAGCTTGTAAGCATAATAGAACCTCACTTTTTTTATTTTTATGCTGTGTTTATGCTGTTTTTATGGATCAGAGTTACGGAATGGCGCGTATAGCTTTGATTATAATGGATTTGTGCGGATAGTACAAGGCAGACGGAACAAAAATCAGGCAAAATTTACGCAGACGGTTGTGATTTTTCCGCAATTCTGATAAAATAAATAACATCAATAATATCAATCGAAGGAAACGAAGATAACAAGTAATCTGATTGTATGAGGAGGAATTTGCATGTCAGAAGATCGAAAGGTATACAGTATCAAGGAGGACAATCTGGGCGAGGTCAATATCGCGGATGAAGTCGTGACGATTATAGCGGGGCTTGCCGCGACAGAAGTAGAAGGCGTCAGCTCGATGGCGGGCAATATTACAAACGAGCTGGTCAGCAAGCTGGGCAGGAAAAATCTTGCCAAGGGCGTCAAGGTCGAAGTGATCGATAACTGTGTAACGGTGGACGTAGCGTTAAACATTGCATATGGATATGCCATTCCTAAGATCTCGGCGAAGGTGCAGGAGAAAGTAAAGACAGCGATCGAGACGATGACCGGGCTGGAAGTAAACGCTGTAAATGTACGGATCGCCAGTGTGGATATGGCAGGCAGCAAATAAAACGTATGCCGGCTGTTTTTGGAGTGTCGCACAGGCACTCCTTTTTATCATATTGACCGCGCAGGCGGAAGGGGAATTATGAACAGGAGAGAAATCAGAGAACAGATTTTTAAAATGTTGTTTCAGACAGAGTTTTATGAAAAAGAGGAGATCGAAGAGCAGATGCGGATCTCGATGGAGGAGCTGCCGGAAAAAAGCGAAGAGAAGCGTGCTTATATCGAACAAAAGGTACAGGAAATCTACGCGCGCCGGGATGAGATCGATGCCATGATTAACGATAAGGCGACCGGATGGAAAACAAGCCGTATGGCAAAGGTCGACTTAGCGCTGATCCGCCTTGCCGTCTATGAGATCAAATATGAAGCGGACATACCAACAGGCGTAGCGATCAATGAAGCAGTGGAGCTTGCAAAGACCTACAGCAGCGACGGCGCTCCGTCCTTTATCAATGGAGTATTGGCAAAACTGGTATGAAAAAGAATGTGTACAGCGTAGGGCAGGTAAATACGTATATTAAAAATATGTTCGCACAGGATTTTTTGCTGGGCAGAATCTGCATCAAGGGAGAGGTATCCAACTGCAAATACCATAATTCCGGGCATATTTATTTTTCCTTAAAGGACAGCAGCGGGACAATCGCGGCAGTGATGTTTGCGGGAAGCCGGAAAAAAGGGCTTACGTTTCGGATGCAGGACGGAGACCATGTCGTCGTAGACGGCTCCGTGGAGGTCTATGAGCGGGACGGCCGCTACCAGCTCTATGCAAAGGAGATTACGCTGGATGGCGCGGGCGCGCTGTTTCTGCGGTTTGAAGCGCTCAAAAAGGAGCTGGCGGAAATGGGGATGTTTGCGCCCGAGTACAAGCAGCCGATTCCAAAGTATATCAGGCGGCTGGGCATTGTGACGGCGCCAACCGGGGCAGCCGTCCAGGATATCCGCAACATCAGCCGCAGGCGCAACCCGTATGTGCAGCTTATTTTGTATCCGGCAAAAGTGCAGGGAGACGGCGCGGTGGAAAGCATCGTAAACGGCATCTGTGCACTGGAGCAGCTTGGCGTGGATACGATGATCGTAGGGCGCGGCGGCGGTTCCATCGAGGATCTGTGGGCATTTAACGAAGAAGCGGTCGCACGCGCTATTTTTGAATGCCGCACTCCGGTCATCTCAGCGGTCGGCCATGAAACCGATACGACGATTGCCGACTATGTGGCAGACCTGCGCGCACCGACGCCTTCTGCCGCCGCCGAGCTTGCCGTCTACGATTTTGCACAGTACTGTGAAACGGTACGCATGATGCGCGCGACACTGCATATGCGGATGCGCGAGCATATCCGTCAAAATTCGCAGCGGATCGAACAGCTCGCCGTAAGGCTTGGCTATTTAAGCCCGCAGGCAGTGCTGCACAGCAAAAAACAATATGTGGCAGACCTGGAAGAAAAGCTGGCACAGCGCATGGAACTTCGTCTGCAAAACAGCCGCCATAAGATCCAGCTTTTGGCAGGCCGCTTAGAAGCAGGTTCTCCGGTAAAAAAATTAAGCCAGGGCTTTTCCTTTGTAACAGACGCTGCCGGAAAACCCGTCACAAGTGTTTCCCAGGTGCAGAAGGATGCACAGATCGATGTGAGGACGCTGGACGGTAAAATCACCGCCAAAGTGCTTGGCACCCAGGAATACCAGGCAGGGCAAAAAAACTGACACAACAAAAAGAAAGAAGAATGCAGGAAACTATGCAGCAGGAAGATATTTTAATAGAAGATATTCCAATAGAAGATGTTTCAAAAAACGATGTACCGTTAGAAGAGGTGCTCTCAGCAGTGGAACAATGCATCGGGCAGCTTGAAGATCCGCAGATCTCTCTCGAAAACGCTTTCCGCTATTATGAGGAAGGGATTCGCAAGCTTCGGCTGTGCAATGAAAAAGTAGACCAGATCGAGAAAAAAATGCTCGCTATCAACAGCCAGGGAGAGCTGGAAGCTTTTTAGCAAAAGAACACAACCAGAAACAAAAAATAAGAAAAATAAAAAATAAAAAAAGAAGCAAAATAAAGGATAAAATAAGGATAAAACATGGATACTTTGCAATTAAAAACAGAGATAGAAAACCGTGCCGCCGCAATCGAACAAGTGCTCCAAAAATATCTCCCAAAAGAAGAAGGACGCCAAAGGATCATTATGGAAGCAATGAATTACAGCATCTTGTCAGGCGGCAAACGCCTGCGCCCAATGCTGATGCTTGAGACCTACCGGATGTTTGGCGGCAAGGAAGCAGTAATCGAGCCATTGATGGCAGCCATCGAAATGATCCATACGTACTCCCTGATCCATGACGACCTGCCGGCAATGGATAACGATGAATACCGCCGCGGAAGAAAAACGACACACGTTGTTTACGGAGAAGCAATGGGCATCCTTGCCGGAGACGCACTGCTGAATTATGCATTTGAAATAGCAGCCAAAGCATTTGATATGGGCACAAATCCGCAGCATACCGCCAAAGCAATCCAGATCCTGGCACGCAAGGCAGGCATCTACGGTATGCTGGGCGGCCAGGTCGTAGATGTGCAGAATGAAGGAGACAAGCAGGCAGACGCAGAGACACTTTCCTTTATTTACCAGCTAAAAACCGGCGCCCTGATCGAGTCAGCAATGACGATCGGCGCTGTTTTAGCAGGAGCAGGGGAAAACGAGACGGCACTGCTTGAGCAGGCGGCAGGAAAGATTGGCGTCGCGTTCCAGATCCAGGATGATATTTTGGATGTTACGAGTACGCTGGAGGAGCTTGGAAAGCCGGTTGGGTCTGATGAAAAGAATCAGAAAAATACGTATGTTGCAATGTATGGGATGGAAGCGGCGAAACAGCAGGTGGATAAGCTGACGCAGGAAGCGGGGGAATGTATGGGGGCGCTGCCTGTGAAGAATGAATTTTTGGAGGGGCTGCTTTTGTATTTGACGAAGCGGCGTAGTTAGATGTTGGCGGTTTTGGGGGTTGTGATGGGAGGGACGCTGGAGGAAGGGGAGCGGGGCTGGCTTCCGGTTCCGATTCCAAAATGTAAGGAGCCCTAAGCATCCTGCCGATATGCTGTGGCACCGTCCGGGCGCGGCACCTAGTTCGCCCTGGCGTTCCGCCAGC
>CAMUPC010000168.1 GCA_947090545.1 uncultured Eubacterium sp.
GCGGCGCTCTCTGTCTTTCCATGCCGCTATACTCCTGCTCTGGCGTGTTATTTACTGTGTGGGGGCGCTTTTCACATTAAAAAGCCGTAAAACTCAAAGCCCAGAAAACTTGTTGAACGTCCACATACTCTCTAGCTGGTATGACCGCTGCTATTTTTTTCACGGTATCCAGATGCAGCTATTCGCCTGCTGCCCTCTGGTGCAGGCTCGCCATGCCTGCTACCAAAACCGCCCTGCTGGAATTGAACCAGCGCCCCGCTATAGGCTTGTACTGCTATAGTCAGTAACAAGGCTCGGTATTCTGCCACTGAATTAAGGGCGGGTGCTGGCGGCGCTGCCGCCTATTCATCAAATAGGCTTAACTGCCTATTTTCCTGCTTTATGTCCTCGTCTATGTCGTCTATATCCATACATTCATTGAAAACACTTTGCAGGCTCTTTGCCTTTTTCCATGTGTGCTGTATCTTCATTTCTGCCCGTACATACTCTGCCGCCATTTCTGGGTATCTCTTCATATTCTCTGCGGCGTGGCGCTCTGGCATGAACATACAAAACATACAGCTACACCTACCGACGTATTCATAGCACGGGTGCGGCTCTAGCTTAAGCTCCCTGCCCTGCTCAAACATTTTGCCTTTTTCATAATCTAGGCAAGGTCTGTACCAATGGCATGTAAAATCTGCTACCCGCTTTGTCTTAAGCGTCGTGCTGTGATATTCCAGTTCTGGCAGCTTTGCCCGCCCCGTGCTTTCGTCCCTGCGCTCCCCAGATACAAATAAGCACTTTGCGCCTAACTGCTGCCTATGCTGCCGTATCCATTTGTCAGTTACCGCCGTTTTCAGATAAGCCGTACACCATCTATTTTTCATATCTGGAAACTTAAGCCGCTCATTCAGCAGCAGCCCTAAAAATCCTCTGGTATCCGATAGCAGAACGGGCTTAACTCCCATGAACGCCGCCACCTTGTAAAACAGTGATACGTTTTCTGGGTACTCACACCCAGTATCGCAATAAAGCAGATATATCTTTTCTTTTGGGAAATTCTTAACCGCCCAGTAAAGCGCCCCCGTGCTGTCTATCCCGTTTGAGTAGCTTACTATTACGCTTGTATACTCCAAATCGCTTAATAATCCCTCTGTCGGTACTATCTTTGTGCGTGCCATTGTGTTTACCTCTCTTTCGTCGCCTCTCTGGGTTTAAAGTGTCGCCTGCGCTACGTCAGCTGTATATGTCAGCTTGTCCGTGCCGCTGCGCTCAATCTCTTTGTAAATCGTATCTCTGTGCGTTCCTACTGCTGCCGCAATCTCTACTATGCTGTCGCCTGCCTTAAGCATCTTTTCTATTGTCCGTCTGTCCTCATAGCGCAATCTCTTGTATCTCCTTGCCATTGTCCCTACTCCTTTCTATGTGGGCGGCTCTCGCCGCCCTTTGCCTTATTACATTGCCACTCTTTCAAGTTTTAGTGTAAATGTCCCGTCCTTATTATCTTTTGCCTTGCTTTTATAGCCCCAGCTCGTCCACCAGCAGCCCTGCGGTGAGTTTCCTCTTTCATACGTTCCATACGTCCACTCAATAGGCTTTGCTATTACGGTTTGCTTTTCTTTGTTGTACCTTATTGCCTCTGCCTCAAAATAAGTGTATCCGTATGCGTTTTCAGCCGTCACAACTCTAATTTTGTCTAACTTCTTTGCGGCTGCCTCTTCCTTTTCAATCCTCGCCTCACGCTCCATTTTCTTTGCTGTCGGTTTTATCATTTCGCAGAATGTGTATTTATCCATATTCAGCGCCATATACATAGGCTCTATTATTTCGTCGTACTGCTTGTAGCTGATTTCGCACCCGCTGATTTTTTCAAATTCTTCATACATCATGGTTACTTACCTCTCTTTCGTCGTAAAAAAATAAGCGTGCTAGAGTTTCTACACTCTGCACGCTTTCCCTTTTCTCTGCTATTTCAATAAAAAAAGAAATTCGGCAGAGGCTTTAATACCTCTTGTCGAATTTCATTCTAAAACTTATCCCGCAGCAAGCATTGTAAATCCACATACAATTAAGGTTGGAAACCCCGGAACCATACCGGTGTCTAAATACTCCAGAAAAACAGGGATAAAAAATCCGGCGGACAGCGAAGCCATTGCCATTGCTATCCCGCCAAAAAACAATTACCAATGCTTATTATGGTGTGGCTTTCATTTGTCTATGCAGAGTGCCGTAAGTGCCTATTTATGGGGCTTTCCGACATTCTGTCTTTTCATCTTCGCTCATAAAAAAGCGTAAATTTACAAAAAATTAGTGTCAGAAATTGTGTCACCGATGAAAAATGTGTCAGGATTTAAAACGGCATTATCCAACAAACCAGTGAGGAATCGCCCTTGAATATAGGATGGTTTTTCTGTATAATGAAACCAAGATAACCGAATTATTTCCCCGCTATGAAATGACGGGGATGAAAGGAAGAAGGAATGGAAAAAACAGATATTGCAAAATATACAATTAAAGACAGCCTTTTTACAAATTTATTTCAGGATAAGAAATACCTGATTCAGTTATATCGGGCGCTCCACCCGGAAGATACAGAAACTACGGAAGATGAACTGAAGGACATTACAATTAAAAACATATTAGTGGATGCGTGCTATAATGACCTTGGCTTCACAGTAAAGGACAAAATTATGATTCTGACGGAGGCTCAAACCACGTGGACGATGAATATCATTATCAGGGCATTGATGTATCTGGTGCAGTCCTACCATGAGTATTTTGAACGCAGGAACGATAACCTTTACGGCAGTAAAAAAGTAAAGCTGCCGAAAGCAGAATTATATGTGATATTCACCGGAAAACGGGTAAGCAAACCAGAATATGTTTCCCTTTCAGAAGAATTTTGGGGCGGGGAGAAATGCGCCATTGATGTAAAGGTGAAAATGATATACGATGGCAAGGACAATGATATTATCAGCCAGTATGTCGCCTTTACAAAAGTATATGACGAGCAGGTGAAATTATATGGACGAACCAGGGAAGCAGTTACCAATACCATCAACATCTGTAAAGACAGGGATGTTCTGAAAGAATATTTATCGAGCAGGGAAAAGGAGGTTGTTGACATGATGATGACATTGTTTGATGAAGAACAGGTAATGCGCGCTTATGTGGAAAGTGAGCGAAAGGAAGCCGCGGAAAAGGCATCCGTGATTTCAGCGATTGAAATATACCAGGAAATGGGTTTGCCTGTTTCAGAAACCATTAAAAAGGTTGCGGGAAAATATAAACTTGAAGAAAACGATGCAGAAGCATGGGTTCGGAAATACTGGAAAACAGAAGGGGGAAACCAATAGTTTTCATATATCCACACTCCCCTAACAGATGGATTGCCCGGTTTTCAGCCGGGCAGTCTGTTTTTTGTGCCTTTTTTACAATCCGTAAACAATATGGGCACATAGAACTAGTCAAAAAACAATTTCATTTTTACTATCCAAAAACTGATTATAAAGAGATCGACAGCTAGAAATAGCAAATTATTAGGCTTTTTGGTATAAGAAAGTGGGAGTGTCAGAATTTTCTCGTAAGCATTCATAAAAACGCTAGGTTTATAGGATTTTGCAAAAAACTTACACAGAAATTCTGACACTCCCTTTTCAAGATAAAATTTTACAGATTCCTTTGAAGTTTCCATTACTGGTTTGTTTATATCACCTTGCAATCCTCTTAAAATATTTTTTAGTACAATTTCTTGCTTTTCTCTGGAGATTTTTTATATTCATAATCCAGCATCCTGAATAAATCAGAAGGTTTCCAAAAAGGGCGCAGGATCAACGTATCAAACAAATCAAAACTGACGCATGTAACCTTCTCATCGGCAATCGCGCTCCTTACCTCCTCTTCCCGCTTTGACCAGGCACAGCGCTGTGAATAAAAGTAATTGTCCTCTTCTGTCAGCGCTTCCAGCTTCTCAATCCGCAAAGCTTCACGATTCTAACATCCCTATCAATTAATCCCAATCCATAACCGGCTTCACAGGCTTTACATCCATCCCTGCCGCCACCTGCTCATAATACTTTTCCGAACACTGGTCTACCCATTCCGCCCATTCACAATACTTGCACTCATACTCATACATCGTCACGTGTCTCCCATCCACCTTCACATAAGGAATATCCTCGTCCCTAAGATCCATAAAATGCTCCAGCATAATATGCACCTCCCGCTCTCTGGCAATCTCCATTAAAAACGGAACGCAGTTATCCCCCATCATACTGCCGTTAAACTGTAGCTCGGGACAGTAATAAATACTGATTAACGTCTTGCTGCCCGAGCTTAATTTATCCGTCGACATGCCATGACCAAAACGGTCTTTTAATGCCTCTTCAAACAAAACCTCTGCTTTGTCGATTTCCCGTATGACACGCTTGACAAACGCATCCTCAAACCATTCCGGCTTTTTATTCCGCCGAAACCAGATACGGTTGTCCATCACGCATTCCCCGCAAAACGGCGCTCCAAAAATAATGTTAAGCATCCGATCCCTCCTTGATTCTTGGTTTATTAATTGTTGATTTATTTATTTTCTTTTGATTGACTTATTTTCTTTTGATTTATTTTTCTGCCTTATTTCTCGCATCCAGGCTGCTTTGCAATGCTCTTAGAATGCCAGCACCGATGTCGCTTTGAAATAGTTTTTCCGGCAGTGCAGTGACATATCCCGCCGCCAATGGTTTTCCATGCCTGTATGCAAACTGTTCGCAGCCTGCTGTTTCCTTCTCCAAAACAGACTCATAAAAAGCTTCGATCGTGGCGGCGTCAAATACAGTGCCATTTTGCTTTGTATGAAATTGTTCCAGCACAGGCGCATCATACAATAGCTGCTCAAAGCTTTGATAATCATAAAAACAGATACCCGGGCGATCTTTTACCCGTTTTTTCAGGAGCCGGTACGCTCTGCCGATATTTCCAAGATCCGCAAATACGATCACGTCCTCTGCCATCAGCAGCTTGGACTGAATATTGTTCCGCCCTCGCGCGCTTTGGATATTATGAAAATACCTGCCAAGCAGCTCATGTTCCGACCGGTTCTCTTTTGACTCTGTAAGGATTGCCATATCTTTCTGGAGTACATTCGTAGCGTTCAGGTCAAAAACGTTCTGAATATGAAACCAGTCAGTTCCATCAAAAGACAATTCATAAATTCCCTGCAATGGATAATCGCCATTACAGTTGCTTGACCTGCCGATGCATAAGAATAAATGCTTGGATCTGTTGATCTTATTCATCATATGCCCCTGCTGGCTGAAAACGTTTGCTTCGTCAATCATAATAATTCTGCGCTCTTCTACTTCCAGCACTGTCTCCAGCGTCGCGGCAGTCGTAGGAACCAAAGGGTACTGGGAATGAACCTCTATTTCCTGCGTAACGGCATTATCCGCTATTGTATCGAAAAAACAAGATTTTCCAATCCCACTGTCACCCAAAATACAAGTATAATGGGAATACAAACGAATTGACAAGCTCTTATGGTCTGTTTTTCTGTAAAAAGTAATGTCTGTATATTCTAACTTTTCATGGCTATGCATCTCTTTCTTTTCTCCCATCTTAAGCATCTGCCTGTTATCGTTTATCTATGCCTTTTTCTATTTATCTTCTGTTATTCCTGCATTTTCATTATATCATTTTTTTAAGCACAATCAACCATGCTTCTTCGCTCATGCCTGCACTGCTGTTTTTCTAAAACGAAACGGCATAACCTGAAAGCTATGCCGTTTTTTATATTCTACTTTTTTATCTTTTCAATTACACAACTATAATTCCTGTCGACCGCGTTCTTATCATAATTAATGCCAACAAGCAGGATCTCACCGACATATCCTTCCAAAGCCTGCGTGTAATGCCTGTCCTTAATCTGCTGGATTGCTGCACAGGCGGATTTATTGTATTTTAGCTCGACGACAATCGCTGGTTTCCCTGTATGCGCAAGCGGCAAAAACACAAGATCCGCGAACCCGCGTCCTGTCGGAAGCTCCCGGATCATCCGGTAATCCTTCCTTGCACTGTAATATGCAAGCCCGACTGCACAGCTTAGCGAATTTTCATCGTGATAGGAAAGAATAGATGCCGACTGCTCATGCGCCTGCAAAAGCCCTTTCGCAACACTTTTTTCATCGCCATTTAATGTATCTGCAAGAAGTCTTTCAGAAGCCTTTAAGATCTGCATAATTTCCTGCCATCCGCCAACGCTCATGGCATTCTCAAATTCTCTCATAATCTCCTTGTTCGGAATAAACACTTCTTCCGTTTCCGAATCATATCCCAGATATCCCAGATGTACAAGAAGCGTTAAAATATCATCTTTTGTCCTAAAATTATGCATATCGTTTTGAAAGCTGAACGCATTAACCCTGACCCGTCCGCCGCCTAACATCCGCACAATGTCCGCACGCAGCCCGTCAAAATCCATTTCTATATAGATTTTCAGGGCATCATAGGTTTCCGTGGAAGCCCAATAGCTGGAAATCCGGTATACTCTTCCAAGACGTACTGGTTAGTCATGGAATATTCCCAAAACATATTTAGCGCAGAATGCTCGCCGTATTTTTTCACGGGCAAAATGCCTGTCATATATACAAGCGACACATAGGGCTGGTCTTTGAACAGGTTTCTTAAAAAGTCCAAATACTGCTTTTGCAGTGTTTCAGATCCCTGCCCTTCCCGCATAATGCAGTCCCATTCATCGATCAGGAAGATAAACTTTTTCTTTGTTTTCGCAAAAATCCTGCGCAGCACAGCAGCAAGGCAGGTAGCTGGATGCTTCAAAAAGCCGCCGTATGCTTCCAAAAGCTCTTCTAACACTTCCTGTTCTAAATAAGCTAAAAACCCGCCCTCATTTGACTCAATCAAAAATTGCTGCATATTCAAATAGATTACATCAAACTGGTTCAGATATTTGAAATAATCTGGGTCGGACTCTATGCTTCGCCCCTCAAACAGTGATCTGGAATCACAGCCGCAGCTATAATAGGCGGCAAGCATTTTCAGTGTCATCGATTTTCCAAAACGTCTTGGGCGGCTGACGCAGATATATTGCTGTTCTGTATGCAGGCACTTGTTTGTATATGCAATCAAGCCGGTTTTATCGACATATATTTCGGAGCGGACGGCATTCCAAAAACCGTCGTTTCCCGGATTCAAATAAATTCCCATCCTATTCCCTCCGCTCCTTTATAAGTACTTGGTTTCGTTATATCTGCTTTAAATGAAACTTACTCACCAGCTCATGCAGCCGCTTTGACTGTGCGGACAGCTCCGCGCTTGTATCCGCGCTTCCTTTTGCGGCAGAGGAGTTCGACTGCACGACGCCGCTGATCGCATCGACATGCTCGGTAAGCTGTTCCAGTACGGATTTTTGGTTCTGTGAAGCGCTGCTGATCTTTTCCATCGAAAGCAGCACTTCTTTGGAGCCGTCTACAACTGCTACGAGGGAATCTGCCGTGTGCTCGGCAATCTCCATCCCGTTTTCGACGGCATTTTGTGAAGTCCTGATTAAATCCGCGGTCTGGTTCACGGCTTCCGCGCTCTTTGCAGCAAGCTCGCGGATCTGGTTTGCAACTACCGCAAAGCCCTTGCCTGCTTCTCCGGCACGTGCCGCTTCAATGGAAGCGTTGAGCGACAGCAGGTTTGTCTGCTCAGCAATATCCTCAATCGTCTTTACGATCTTTTCGATCTCGGCGGAAGATGTATTGATCTTTTCCATCGCTTTTGTCAGATGCTGCATTTCCTTGTTGCTCTCCGCGATGCTGTCGCCTACTTCTGTAACGGCTGCATTGGCAGTCTGCGCGTCGTTTGCATTTGCCGCCACATCTTTGGAAAGGCTGTCGATCGACGCGGCAAGCTCGTCAATCGCTGCCGCCTGCTCCGCGGCGCCGCCGGAAAGCACCTGTGCGCCTGAGGATACGTATTCCGCGCTTGCCGACACTTCGTCCGCGGAACGCACGATCTCATGCAGCGTATCATTTAATGACTGCGAGATTTTCTCAATCGACGCCTGGATCGGGATAAAGTCGCCAATATAATCTTGTGTAATCGTGATATCCATATGGTTATCCGCCATTTTGGACAACTGCTCGGATATATCCTTTACATAATTGCTCATTGTAGAACTGATATGGTTAAATGCCTGGGAAAGCCTGCCCAGCTCATCATCCGACGCAATATCGATATGGATATTCAGATCCCCGGCTTCCAGCTTTGCCGCACCTTCGGTAATGACCTCGATCGGCGCCAAAAAGCTTTTAATAATACGGTTGACCGCATAAAGCAGCAGGATGCCAAATACAACGACAATAAACGTCAGCTTTCCGGTGCTTTCGATAATTGCCCAGTAAAACTCGCTGCTGTTCACAGCCATATGCAGCGTCCATTTCGCTTTGCCGCCGATGGTCAGCGGGATCGTAACCGTCATGCCTTTTTTGCCTGTGCCGAAATTCCTGCCGCTTTTAATCAAAAACCGGCTGTTTTCATATTCGCCCTCCTGCATGGCATAGATCTTTTGCGCATCCTCCGTCAGCTTTTCGTATCCGACGTCTTTTGCCAGCATACCAACCTTTTGCGCGTCCGATGAATCCATCAGGATCGTGCCGTCCTCCGAAAGCGCTGCAAGATGCGCTGTTTTATAATCGGTGCTTACCATAAGCTGTTCCTGCATATTGTCAAGCCCTACGTCTACGCCGGTAACTCCTAAGAAATTGCCGTCCGCGTCCAGGATCGGCGCGATAATGCTGATCATCATAATATTTTTTCCCATCAGCTCGTAGATATACGGGTCCATAACATAAGGCTGCCTGGTTTCTTTTATCTGCATATAATATTCTTTTTCAAAATTGTCAAATGCGTCCTCATGCTTTTCAAACACATATCCGGTCTTTTCTTCATTCGGATAGACGACCGCCTCATAAGCGATGTCCCTGTGGTGGACGCTGTACGGCTCTCCGTTTTCATCCGCGATCGTATTTTGTTCAAAATAAGCAAATGCGGTCGGATAATCGCCCCCGCTTTCCAACATCCCGACCAGCGCCGTATCGATCGCCGGCCTCTGTTCTTTGGGGTCCAGTGTGGAAATGTTTCTTAAGGCGCCGGCAAATCCGACGACCTTTCCATATGCATTTTCAATATCATTTCCATCCAAGAACGCGTTTTCATAAGCGACTGCTGCCAGCTTATCCCGATTGACTTCAATTAAAGACCTCGCAGCAAGAAAAGCAGACATTAAAATGGTCAGCAGGAAAATCCCTGCTGTATACAGCGCCATTTTTGAAATAATCTTTTGGCTGAGGCTGGTGCCTTTTGTTGAGGCTGGTGCCTTTGGCTTCTTTTCCTTGTGTGACATAAAATCTTCCCCCGTGAGTGAAATTGATTTATTTTAAAATGCAATTTATTATACCGTTTATTGGTAAAAAAGTCAATTTGCTGAGGGGGATTTTTTGGGTGTGATTACGCTGGGAGAGGGGATTGGCACGCCTTGGCTGTGTCCGTTCCAGAAGGCATCTTGCGGGTGTGATCACGCTGGGAGAGGGGATTGGCACGCCCTGGCTGCGTCCGTTCCAGAAGGTTAAGA
>CAMUPC010000169.1 GCA_947090545.1 uncultured Eubacterium sp.
GCTTAGCGCTTCTTAACCTTCTGGAACGGACACAGCCAGGGCGTGCCAATCCCCTTTCCCAGCGTCCTCCCCTCACTCAAAACCCTTGACGCACCACCCATTTTTCTGTATAATCGAAAAATACCTCCACATCACATTCCCACACAAACAAAAATTCACAACACAAAAGGAAGAAAAACAATGAACCCAAACACAGACAATATCACATTCATCGGTATGCCAGGAGCCGGCAAAAGCACAGTCGGGGTCGTACTCGCAAAAGTACTCGGCTACCGTTTTTTAGACACCGACCTAAAAATCCAGGAGCAGACAGGCAAGCGCCTGCACGAGCTGATTGAAGAATACGGAAACGAGGGATTTTTAGAACTAGAAAACAAAGTAAACGCCCAGATTACAGCAAGCCGCACCGTAATCGCTACAGGCGGCAGCGCCGTCTACGGCAAAGAGGCAATGGAGCATTTACGGGAAATATCTACCGTTATCTACCTAAAGCTGCCCAGCGAGCAGCTATACACACGGCTGGGAGACTTGAATGAGCGCGGAGTCGTAATAAAAAGCGGGCAGACGCTGCTCGGACTGATGGAGGAGCGCTGCCCGCTGTATGAAAAATATGCACATCTTACAATCGATACAGGCAAGATGGAGCTTAAAGAGATTGTGGACGCAGTTTTATCAAAGCTTCGCAAATAGGATCATATGAAAAAACCCATTCTCACAAAAGCAGTCAATGCTGCCGCCAATCTTATCAGAAAATGCCGCAGCACTCTGCATCCCAAGCCCATGGTTTTCACCCTTTTTGCTCTTTGGAAGCCCGGTATGGGAATCAAAGTCGATCTCTTCCGCACAGGCGTTTTTTGTCTGGATAAATAACTGGCCGTCCATACAGTGTACTTTGATATCGGCAGTCCGCTTTTCCGGTGCAAAGTCCTTCACGCACATCAGCGCATTTTCAAACAGGTTTGCGATGACGGCTGAAAATTCATACTCATTGACAGGCAGGTCTTTGGTCACGGCAAGGTCCAGACGGACGTCAATGCCAAAAGAGGACGCGCGCTTCATCATCTTGGAAATAATCGTATTGACCATCAGGTTGCTGCAATATTTTACGACCTTATTTTCATCCGTGACATCGTTGATATAAGATAAGATGTTGCGGATCTCTTCGTATTCCTTCTGGTTGAGCAGATGGTCGATCATGCTGGCAAAATGCCGCATATCGTGACGCAGTATTTTTAAGTTCTGCTCGGATTGTTCGACCAGGTAAAACTGGTTTTCCAATCCCTTGATATACGACTCGAAAAGGACATTTTTTAAATAAATATTTTTCTGGTCTGCCTCGGTATGTACATATTGCAGCACAACGATATAAGATACAAACATCGTCACAACAAAGCAGACGATGCCTGGAATATTTTCCGGGTCCTCATACAGCGTACGCGGAAAAAAAGCGATACAGGAAAAGCTGCAATAAAAAAATACCGGAATCAGGCACAGCTTCCACCAGCCTTTGGTATATTCCTTTTCATACTGCCGCAGCCAGATCTCACGGATATTAGCATACAGGATATACAATAAGACAACATGGATCAAAAAGCTGCCGGTAAGCGCCGGAATGCCTTTTCCTGTATAAATATACAAAATAGCGGCAAAGACACTTCCGATAATGACATAGTTGGAAGCGCTTAGTCCCATAAACAGTACTTTCGCATTTCTTTTTTCTGATATAAAAATGCCTGTAAGCTGCGTCAGCAAAATTTGAAAAATGGTCACAAAAAAATAGCAAAGGTCGTTGTCAGGATACAGATTCAGCTTGATACAGTCTGTCGCGGTCAGCAGGAAAAAGGATGCGAAGCAGATCCATTTTGTAGCGGCTTTGGAGTAGCGGTGCGTAATAAACAGGTATAAAAACACCATTAAAAATAGATGGCTGATCATGTATGAATAATTTGTAAAATAAAGCATTGCGTAAGCCTTTCCTACTGATACTGCCCGGATACAAATAAAAGGTACTGCCGTTTTACAAGCGTTGTATTTTTCTTGCTGACCGGGATATTGGCGCCGCTGCCCATAATAACGTTGTTTCCATCTAGTTTTTTTACATGGTTCAAATTAATGAGGAAGGATTTGTGTACCTGCAAAAAGTTTTCATCGTTTAACAGCTCGCCAAGCTCCTCCTCAAATGATTTGCGGATAAAAATACTCGTGATCACCCTGCCGTCTGTCAGATGGACATGCAGCATCCGGGAGGAGTTCTCCACATATTCGATCTTGGAGCCAGGAACAGACTGTAGCCCGCTTTTCGTCTTAATCGGGTACAGCGGGCCTTTCTTTAGCTCCGTATAAGAGAAGGCATAGTCCAGCGCTTCAAAAAACAGTGTGTCCTGCACAGGCTTTAACAAATATCTTACGGCGTGAATATGAAATGCATCCATCGCAAAATCATCCGATGAGGTAATATAAATAATCGCAGTCTCATTGCTGACCTTGCGTATCTCGTTGCCGAGGTCGATGCCCGTTGCCTGGGACATCAGAATATCAAGAATATAAATGTCGGCAAGTTCTTTTTTCTGTATTTTTTCATATAAAGCTGAGGAATCTGAAAATTTTTCCACCTGAAAGGCTGCATTTGGATTGAGATTTTTATAAGTTTCAAGCATTCCTTCTAGTGTTATCAAATCCTTCATACTGTCGTCACAAATTGCTATTTTCATCGTTTTATCCTCAAAAAATACTGCAAAACGGGGAAAACCGATGCGTTTTGCAGTAGGTATGCTTTGTTTTCTTTCAATTATAGCATACTCTGAGGTATAAATCCAGAAATATGTCGAATTTTCTTGAATGTTAAAAAATCTCAGGGCAGAATTTTACCAAACGCTGCAATCAGTACCAGCTTTGTAAAAAAAGTATAAAATCTATTGACATCTCAAAAAATTACTTTATAATTAGTAAAAACAAAATAAAACCAGGCAGATCAATGGCGATCAGGGCAGTTGGACATCAGGATAATGCTTCTCTGTCGGAAGCATATTTTTTTCACCACGGATTAGCACTCATGGATAAAGAGTGCTAACAAAGCTGCGCTCATTAAGGACTGCCGATACGAAATCCGGGATTCTTTGATTTTCTAGGTCAATGATGATTTCCATTTGTCGAACACGCTCTCATGCTCCAAAACAGCAAAATTCAGCCGCCAGAAGATATCAGGAAAAATACAGCCGCATTATGGAGGATTTAGATAGTATTTAAAAAAGGAGGATTTTCAATGGAACAACTTGCAGAAGTGATAACAAACGATCGAACAGAACCAGATATCGGAAAGCTTTCACACGAGCTGACCTATCATAAATATTTGCTCAATAATGACAAGATCCGCAGCTTTTTTCAAAAGCTGAGTATCCCGGAGTACCTTGCGATGCATATGATCAAGGAAAGTGAACAGACAGACGATATTTATGCGGGCAGGACGTATCTAAAGGATATCGCGGACCAGATGCAGCGTCCGATGCGCCAGACCTCAAGGATGGTAAAGGCGTTGCAGGAGCGCGGGCTGGTGTCGTGGTCGCATGACGGGGACGGCAGCGAAGGCACCTATGTGACAATTACAGAGGCTGGAAAGAAAATGCTGGAGGAAGAGGAAGCGGCGTTAAAGAAATATTACGGAAAAGTAATTACCAGCTATGGAAAGGATAATCTGATCCAACTGCTCCAGTTGATGAAGCAGCTAGAAACGGTTATGGGAAAAGAATTTGAAGAAATGGAGGAACCTGCGATTGAAGAACACGGAACAGATGAATAGTTATATTGCAAGGCAGGAAGAGATCTGCCGCAGAAACGACCTGATCTCGCCAAGGCTGTATGAAGAGTACGGCGTGAATCTGGGGCTTCGGGATGAAAACGGCAACGGCGTCCTGACCGGGCTTACGAAAATATCCAAGATTGTATCGTCCAAGATTCAAAACGGGCAGAAAATCCCTTGTGACGGGGAATTGTGGTACCGCGGCTACCGGGTTGAGGACCTGATTCAAAGCCTGGATGACGCGGAGCTTGGTTTTGAAAAAACGGCATACCTGCTTTTAATGGGCGAGATGCCGCGCCAGGACGAATACGAAGAGTTTGTGCAGATGATCGCGGACTACCGTGCTTTGCCGACGAATTTTACAAGAGATGTCATTATGAAAAAAGCGGGCGCGGATATTATGAATACGATGACCAGAAGCATCTTAACGCTTGCTTCTTATGACAGCAATGCGATGGATGCCAGCGTGCCAAACAGCCTGCGCCAATGCATCCAGCTTATCAGCCAGTTTCCGGTGCTGGCGGTATACGGGTATAATGCGTATAACTATTATGTGAACCAGTCCAGCATGATTATCCATAATCCTGACCCGGCGCTGTCTACGGCTGAAAATATACTGATGATGCTAAGGCAGGACAAGCAGTATCTGCCGGTAGAGGCGAAAGTGCTGGATACGGCGCTGCTGCTGCATATGGAGCATGGCGGCGGCAACAATTCCACGTTTACAACGAGAGTGGTCACCTCCTCCGGTTCCGATACATATTCTACGATTGCGGCAGCGATGTCCTCGCTGAAAGGCCCAAAGCACGGCGGCGCGAATATCAAGGTGATGGAGATGATGGCGGATATCCGTGCGCATGTGAAGGATTATGCGGACAAGGAAGAGCTTTCGGCATATCTTTCCAAGATTTTGGATGGGGACGCGTTTGACGGGAAGAAGCTGATCTACGGGATGGGACATGCTGTTTATACACTGTCAGATCCCAGAGAGCGGGTATTTAAGCGGTATGTGCAGCGGTTAGCAGAAGCAAAGGGCAGGCAGCAGGACCTGATGCTTTATCAGGGCGTTGAAGAGATCGCTCCGGTGCTGATCGGCAATAAGCGCAATCGGAATAAGGACGTCAGCCCGAACGTAGATTTTTACAGCGGGTTTGTTTATGAGATGCTCGGCATTCCTATGGAGCTGTATACGGCAATGTTTGCGGTTGCAAGAATCGTCGGCTGGAGTGCGCACCGTATCGAAGAGCTGATCTGTACGGATAAAATTATCCGTCCGGCATATATGAGTGTTATGGAAAAAATACCGTCTTAAGGAGGACTAGAAATGAGTGATTATAAAATCAATACAAAATGCGTGCAGGCAGGCTATACGCCTGGAAACGGGGAGCCGCGCCAGATCCCAGTGATCCAGTCTACAACGTTTAAGTACGACACGAGCGAGGATATGGGCAGGCTGTTTGACTTAGAGGCGTCCGGGTATTTTTATACGCGCCTGCAAAATCCTACCAATGATTTTGTAGCGGCAAAAATAGCGGCGCTGGAAGGCGGCACAGCGGCGATGCTGACGTCATCCGGGCAGGCGGCAAACTTTTTTGCGCTGTTTAATATTTGTGAATGCGGCAGCCATATTGTGTCCTCGTCCTCGATTTATGGAGGAACGTTTAACCTGATTTCGGTAACGATGGCAAAGATGGGGATTGAGGTGACGTTTGTTTCTCCTGATTGCAGCGAAGAGGAGTTAAACGCCGCATTTCAAGAGAATACGAGAGCGGTCTTTGGTGAGACGATTGCAAATCCGGCATTGACGGTTCTGGATATTGAGAAATTTGCGAAAGCGGCACATGCGCACGGGGTTCCGCTGATTGTGGACAATACGTTTCCGACCCCGGTGAACTGCCGCCCGTTTGAATGGGGCGCGAATATTGTGACGCATTCCACAACCAAATATATGGACGGCCACGGCGCGGCGGTCGGCGGGGCGATTGTGGATGCCGGAACCTTTGACTGGATGGCACATGCGGACAAATATCCGGGCTTATGCACGCCGGATGAATCCTACCACGGCATTACCTATGCGGAAAAATTCGGCAGGGAAGGCGCGTTTATTACGAAATGTACGGCACAGCTTATGCGTGACCTTGGCTGTATCCAGTCGCCGCAGCACGCGTTTTTGTTAAATCTGGGGCTGGAGTCTTTGCATGTGCGGATGCAGCGCCATGTGGAAAACGGGCTTGCCGTCGCGCAGTTTTTGCAGCAGCATCCAAAGGTAGCGGCGGTCAGTTATTCCGGCTTAGAGGGAGACGCCTATTATGAGCTGGCGCAGAAATATCTGCCGAACGGCGGCTGCGGCGTTGTTTCGTTTGAACTAAAAGGCGGACGGGCGGCTGCGGAGGCATTTATGAAGCAGTTAAAGCTTGCCGCGATCGAGACACATGTTGCGGATGCAAGAACCTGCTGCCTGAACCCGGCGACGTCCACACACCGCCAGATGACCGATGAGCAGCTTGCACAGGCAGGCATCCCGGCGGGGCTTGTGCGGATGTCCTGCGGGCTGGAGGATCAAGAGGACCTGATTGCGGATCTGGCGCAGGCTCTGGAGAGTATTTAGGATTATTCGATCGTAACGAGGGTATAGGCGCTGTTGCCAAGCCCGACTTCTTCCGCGTGCTCCAAGACATATTCTGCGTTTTGCGCTTCAATGACTTCGACGAAAGCCTCGCTGTCTTTCGCCATATAAATGAAATCCACACATGCCTGGTCGAGAGCGACCGGGTCGGTACATGCCAGGATGCCGATATCCTGCATGGCAGTGCCGCCTGGCTGGAAATGGTTCAAGACATTGATATACAGCAGATTGCCGTTTAACGCATCGGAAACAGATTTTCCGGCTTCAGCCATTGATTCTAAAAAGACAGTGTGTGCACCCTCGGGGATGTCGGCGCTGTCCGTGCCGCCAGAGGAGAGCAGGCGTTTTCCTTCCGCGGAGCTAAAGCCCAGCGACAGGCTGCTGACAGCTCCGCTAAAGCCTGTCTTTGGATGGCTGGCAAAGTGTGAAATGACCAGATAGCCGTCGTATTCCGGGAAATGGGCGCCGACCTGATGCTCCTGCAAATGGACGCCGTCCGTGACCGAAAGCGGGACAGAGCCGTGCTCGTCCAGTACTACGACGTCTGCAATCTGCGTAAGCCCATGCTCCTTTGCCTGGGTATACCTGTCTGTTCCTGAGACAGAGCCGTCGTCTGCGGCAGCGCTTATAACGATCGTGCCGCCGACATAGTTTACGATGCTGTCCAGCAGCGCCGGCGCTAAGTCGTCGCTGCCCATAGGATTGCCCGCTGCGACATACACGGCTGTGCGGCTGCCGGCAAGATCGGTGCAAAGTGACTGGTATAGACGAAGCATCGATTGTCCGGTGATTTCTTTTACCATATATACAACCGGCACGGCATCTGCATACCGGCGGCATAGCTCGGCATCTTTTTGCGCAGGCTGCGGTTCAGAATTTGAGCCAGTATCCGGGAGAGCACTGTCTGTCGTGCTGGAACTGTTATCTGGCGTGCTAGGGCTGTCTGTATCGGCAGTTGCTGTATCGGAGCTGTTTGGCGGTTGCGTTGCAGCATTCTTGGAATTTGGTGAAGCGCAGGCAGCAAAGAAGAATCCTAATAACAGGAAGAATAAAACGATTCGTTTTTTCATCTTCGGTTCCTTTCCGTACCAATTTCAAAAGCCTTGCTGTACGCTGCGCCGGACATGCTCTGGCGGCAGTCTCCCTAAACTCTTGCGGAGCGCAGGATGGTATCAGGGGTCAGCTTCGGTAATCAGCGTTTATTTTTACATAATCATAAGTCAGGTCACAGCCCCAGGCTTTTGCTGATACATTTCCTTGATTTAAGTGAATATTGATATATATTTCGTTTTCTGAAAGGACGTCCGCGGCTGCTTCTTCGGAAAACGCAAGCCCGCATCCATCCTTGCATACGAGGACGCTTCCTTTTTCAGAAGCCAGTTCTACGTCTATTTTGCTGACATCCAGGTCGGTATCTGAATAACCGAGCGCGCATAAAATCCGTCCGCAGTTTGCGTCGGCGCCGAACATCGCGCTTTTTACCAGGGAAGAGCCGATGACGCTTTTTGCCGCAGTAATTGCCGTATCGAGGTCTGGCGCGCCCGAACAGGTACATTCTAACAGCTTGCTGGCGCCTTCCCCGTCTGCGGCGAGCATTTTCGTCAAATGCAGCAGTACGAGGTACAGCCCTTTTTTGAAAGTTTCATATGCTTCGTCCTCAGCTATAATAGGATCGTTGCCGGCTGAGCCGTTTGCAAGGATACATACCATATCGTTTGTGGAGGTATCCCCGTCTACGCTCAGGCAGTTATACGTTACCTTTACGACATCACGCAGCGCTTTTTGCAGCAGCTCAGAGGAGACAGCCGCGTCTGTTGTGACAAAATTCAGTGTCGTTGCCATATTTGGGTGAATCATGCCGCTGCCCTTTGCCATGCCTCCGAGACGGCAGGTTTTTCCGTTCAGCGTAAAAGAGACAGCGACTTCTTTTTTTACCGTATCCGTAGTCATAATCGCGGCTGCCGCTTCGCCATGATTGTTTGGCGACATGCCTGCGACAAGCTGAGCGATATGTGCCGCAATCGGGCCAATCGGCAGGGTTTGCCCGATTACGCCGGTAGAAGCCACGATTACTTCTTCCGGTGTGATCCGTAGCTGATGCGCGGCAAGCTCGCACATCTGCCATGCTTTTTCTTCTCCGTCGGCATTACAGGTGTTGGCATTTTTGCTGTTTACAATGACGGCGCGTGCCTTTCCTCCGGTAGCGTCCAGATTTTTTTTCGTGACCAGAATCGGCGCGCCTTTGACTTTGTTTGTCGTATATACGGCGGCTGCGTTGCAGAGTGTTTCACTGTATATCATGCCCAGGTCGTTTTTATCTGGATTGGCGTCCAGCCCGCAGTGACAGCCGTTTGCTGCAAATCCGGCTGCTGCGCACACGCCGCCTTCGATGTATTCGTATCCGGTTTCCTGTTGTAACTGCATAATCTGTGTATCCTCCTTGCTATGATAATCTCATAGAGATTCCTGAATAGATTCCTGTTTCCTTGCGCTCATTATAGCTCGTGCTGCCAGGAAATTCAATAGTTTCCAAATTTTCTGCGCCGATTTGTATATTTTTTCTAATTTGCTGCATACTGGATAAGGACAATCTGTTAGAAACTAGGAAGGAGATTTTAATGATGAATCCAGATGAAGTGATTTGCAGTTGCCTTGATATTACAAAAGGCATGATTCAGGAAGCAGTAAACAACGGTGCTAAGACGCTTGAGGATGTGCAGGCGGTGAATGATGTTGGGACTGTGTGTGGTGCCTGTATTGAGGATGTGGAAAAGCTGATTGCGGAATTGACCAGCAAGTAAGGAGGGGCTTCTTTGCCTGGCGGCTGTGGGCTGCTGGGCGGAGGGGCTTTTTTTTGTGGATGTGGGGACGCTGGGAGAGGGGATTGGCACGCCCTGGCTGCGTCCGTTCCAGAAGGTTAAGAAGCGCTAAGCA
>CAMUPC010000170.1 GCA_947090545.1 uncultured Eubacterium sp.
AAGGCCGCAGCCAGGGCGTGCCAATCCCCTCTCCCGGCTGGTTTTCGCATGTTCTGCAAAAAATAGTGCCGATTGTGCACAAAGTGCTTACCGGCAAGTGCTTGTTTCCTTATGGTAATGTGCAGATCGTCTGGTACTGCACTCCACACTTTAATTTTTGACCGAACGGCGCACCTGGGCGCTGGATAAATGGCTGTAAGGCACTATTTGTTTTGTTTTTGACCGGACGGCAAGCCTAGGCGCTGAATGGCTGGCTGTAGGGCATTTTGTTTTAACCGGATGGAAGCCTGGTGTTGAATGACTGGCTGTAGGGCATTTTGTTTTTGAGCTTGCGAGAAACAGCCGGAGGAAGGGGAGCGGGGCTTCCTTCCGGTTCCGTTGGAAAAATGTTAGGAGCCCTTGGTATCCTGCTGATCCAAAGCAGGGGCGAAGCCAAGCGGCACCTTTAGCTGCTGGCTGCAAGCCAGGGCGAACTAGGTGCCGCGCCCGGACGGTGCCACAGCTTTCCGCAGGATGCCTAGGGCTCCTTACATTTTGGAATCGGAACCGGAAGGAAGCCCCGCTCCCCTTCCTCCAGCGTCCCTCCCGCAACACCCCCTAACCCCACACCAAAACATCTACTCCCCACACATGCATATATTCTGTTAAAAACAAAAAAAGTGCTGGAAACCTCTGCAAAATATGTTAAAATATCCGTAATAGTGTATTTTAAAGGAGAGTACTTGCTATGAGAACAAAGTTACATAAAAAATATCACACGATGAAGCAAAAAATCATCTTCTATGTAATGGCAGTCGCTGTCAATCTCGCTGTCGTGATCTCAATTATTATGTCCATCGGCAATATCCGTTCTACCAACGCTACGCTTACAGACAATATGCAGACGACAGCCCGTATTGCATCCCAGAGCATCAGCTCTAACCTGCACCTGTTAACCGAACGCATCTACAACCTGTCCAGGGAAACCGTGTTTACAGATGCTGCGTCTACAGACAATGAAAGGCAGTCTTGTATCGCAAAGGCAAAGCTGCAAATTGAGTTTGTCTGGCTCTGTGCCTATGATCCAAACGGTGCGAAGCTGTTTGGCGATGATGCGGCGCCGTCGTCGATTGCGGGGGAAACCTATTTTACGCACCTTACCCAAACCGGCAATACGGTAATCAGTGATCCTTATGAAGCCGATGGCATCCTACAGCTTTGTGTCGGTATTCCTTATTCCATAGACGGCGAGACTGCCGGATATCTGGTCGGAAGCTATAAGTACGATATTTTAAATGATGTGTTAAGTATGCTGATCGTGGGCAGTACCGGAAGTGCTTGTATTGTAAATGAAGAAGGCGTTATCGTCGGCGACCGTGATACCGGGCTGATTCGCGGCAGGAACAATATTTATGACGATTCCTCTTCCTCTGCGGCGAAGCAGGCTTATGACAAAATGCTCTCGTACCAGACTGGCTCTGACACGATCCGTTTTCGCGGCAAAACATGTTATATTGGCTATGCGCCGATTCCCGGCACAAACTGGGCGCTTATGATCCATGCGCCGCAGATCGAGTTTATGGATACGGTTATCTTATCGATTGGGCTGACGATTTTTATGTCTGTCCTGCTGCTCGGCATCGCTGCCGTGTGGATTACAGTGGCATCCCAAAGAATCTCTGTATCCTTAAAATCCGCTACCGGCCGCTTGCAACAGCTTGCCGCGGGAAACCTGACAGATGAAGTCGTACCGTCCATCTGCAATGATGAGACAGCCATTTTAACAGACGCTTTGGCAAAAACGATCGCCAGCTTAAACGCATACATACAGGATATCCGCGCCTGCCTTGGCACGCTTGCCGACGGGGATTATACGGCAGCGATCCCGGACAGCTTTGACGGGGATTTTTCTTCGATCCAGGATTCCTTAAGCCATATATCCGAATCGCTGAACCGGTCTATGATCCGTATGAAGCAGTCCTCAGAGGAAGTAAACCAAAATTCCATGGAAGTATCCAGCTACGCAAAACAGCTACAGGACGCTTCCTCTGAACAGTCAGCCCTGCTGCACCAATTGGAAGAAAGCACTTCCTCCATTACCGCCGCCATTGAAAAAAACAAGGACCAGGTGCTGCAAATGGAGGCATGTTCGGAAAACGCAGGGGAAAAAACAACGCTTGGCGGAGAATCGATGCAGACCTTACTGGCACTCATGACAGAAATCCAGGATTCTGTGGAAGAGATCTCAAAGATCAGCAAGCTGATCAACGATATTTCCTTTCAGACAAACCTGCTTTCCTTAAACGCTTCCATCGAAGCCGCAAGAGCGGGAGAAGCAGGCAAGGGATTTGCCGTTGTCGCTTCTCAGATCAGCCAGCTTTCAGCAAAGACCTCTGAGGCATTGCAGCAGACGGATACCATTATTGAACAGTCCGCTGAGATGATCCAAAAAGGCGTTAAAGCTGCCAACAAAACAGCCGACGCCTTCCACGAGATCCAACTAGTCGCACAGCAGTACCGTGCCATCTCCGTACAGCTTTCCGCCACCGCGGAGGAACAGGCCGCTGCCGTATCATGCGTCACCGGACAGTTAGACTCGATCCGGGAAATTGCGGACGCAAATCACAGGCTGGCGCAGGAAACGGCAAAGATGGCGGAAGGCTCCCTGGAACAATCCGAAGGGCTGCACCAGTTCGTTTCCAGAGTAAAGCTAAAAATGCAGGCATAGATTCAAACATGATTTTCACATGGATATAAAAAAGGAGACACTTTTATGACTTCCAAAAAAACCACGCGTTCCTTACTCATCATCCTGTTTAGCACATTGGCTGTATCCCTGTGCGGCTGCGGCAGTTCCGCCAGCTTAAAGGACGGCTTTTATACCGCACAGATGTCTGATTATTCCCACGGCTGGAAAGAATACCTGTGCATTATGGTCAAAGACGACAATATCGTCTACGCCGAATTTAACGCCAAAAATCCAAGCGGCTATATCAAGGCATGGGACAACGCCTATATGGAAAATATGGCAGCCGTACAAAACACCTACCCAAATGACTACACAAGAAAATACGTCGCGCAGCTTATCAAAGTACAGGGCACGGACGGACTGGATACCGTAAGCGGTGCAACCCATTCTGGAAATAACTTTTTACGGCTTGCCGCCGCAGTGATCGAACAGGCGGCAGAAGGCAATCCCGATATCGTAACCGTACAAAGCGAAGCCGAATAACGACACAAAAAAACTGCCGCACAAAGAACGCTTCTTTATGCGGCAGTTTCTTATTCAAATACAAAGATCTCATTTTCTTTTGTAACCGTTTCGATCCTGCTCAGAAAATAGTCATTGTCTGTACGCTTTTTATAAGCTTCGATCAGAGAATAGTCCTGCCACATATGCATCGGGAATACATGGTCTGCATCGATATGCTGCATAAAGTACCCAAATCCCTTAAACGCATCCTTTTCCTGGCGCGGGTCTAACAGCATAAACGCCAGATGAAAATGTTCTCCTTCGATCTTGCGCATTTCCCGCTTAAAGCAGCGCTCCATACGCCCGTTAATCAAATCCCCGGCGCCTTCCCAATACCACCAGTTCAAATCCCCGGCATGAAAAATATGCTTCTCCTCCGCCTTGACGCAAAACGCCACTCCCGCATCCGTAGACGTCAGCGTACGAACCTCGATCCCGCCCACCTGATACGTTTTTTCCGGCGCTGTATACGTAATCTTTTCCATAATCTGCGCCGGATAGCCATGCTTTGTTAAAAAATTACGGCTCATTTTGCAGTCTTTGGAAAAAAGAAACTGTACCTTCGGGTACTGTGCGGCGAGTTTTAGGTTGTCCATATCAAAATGGTCCTGGTGCTTGTGGCTTGCAAATACGTAAAAATCCTTCTGCGGGTCTAGCTGCGGAATGATACCGGTAAAATGAAACCCATTTAAACGGTCTCCGGCAAAATAGTCAAACAGCAGGATCGTGTGCTCTAACTCGACTAAAAAACTGCTGTGGTGTAAAAAGATTACTTTCATTGATGTTTCCTCTGCTTTCTTAAAGTGATGTATCTTTTTTTAATTTGCTGACGGCAGGACGCTGGCAGGCGTCCCCTCACCCGCTAACCAGCATTTCCCGGATCGTTTTCACATAATACTCCGCCGTCTGTACCCCAAACGGAACTACGCGCGACCACATCCGAAGCCCCTGATAATAATACAATATACACTCCGCCGCCTGCTCCGGGCATACCTGTTTCAATTCCCCGGTTTCAATGCCGTACTCAATCAGGCTGATCCAGCGCTTTTTCGCATTTTCATTGATCTTTTGAAACAGCTCCTCGTTTCCCAAATTGGCGTATTCATAAATAGCAAGGCTGAGTGAAAGCTCCTTTTGCAGTATTTCTTTTTTGATCTCGCCAAGCATGTCCTCTAAGATCACGACCGCGCTCTCCTGCCTGTTAATTCTGTCACTGACCTTGTATTCCTGAGCCAAAATCGCCGAAAAAAGCTCCTCCGTCCCTGTAAAGTAACGGTATAACCCTCCCCTGCTTAGCCCTGTCCTTTCACAGACATCCGTCATCGTCACAGCCTGGAAGCCTTTTTCGGCAAACAGGCACCATGCCTCCTTTAGAATCCGCTCCCTTGTCCGCTCGGATTTCGCTCCCATATCAAAGCTGCGCCTCCCCGCGCAAAAGGGAATACATGCAGTACGAGCAGATTTGTCCGTTTTTAAACACGCCGTCGCGCATGGTTCCTTCATACGTAAATCCAGCCTTTTCCAAAACTCTTCTGGAGCCTGTATTATGTGCAAACGGTTCTGCAAAAATACGGACAATCTCCATTGTTTGAAATGCTTCCCTGCAAATCATGCGCACTGCCTGTGTCATAATGCCCTGGCGCCACTCGCTTTCGGCGAGCCAGTAGCCAAGCTCCGCTGACTTTTCATACACATCCGATCCCCGGCAGACGCTGATACCGCCAACGGCTTCTCCGTCTAACAGGACTGCGCGTAGAAGCTGCCCTTCCTCCTGTTCGTGTGCGATGCAGTCATGAATAAACCACTGCGCGTCCGCCAGAGTATACGGAGACGGAAATACATTGCGCAGGTTTTCTGCGATATGCGGGTTGTCCGCGGCTTTTGCGAGCGCTGCCGCATCTTCTTTCTTCCATTGTCTGAAACTGATTTCTTTCATACGGTTCTAGCTTCTCCTTTCAAAAACGACACTGTTGTCTCTTTTAGAATACGACATTTGTGTCGTTTTGTCAAGAAAAAACAATGGGGTTTCGCCTGCCCCATTGTTGTAAAGAAAATTGTTAAATAATAATGCAGACCATCCCTCCATTAGAATCATTCACAATCTTCTGCATCGTATCCTGCAACTTCATCTGGCTTTCATCATCCATCATCGAGATCTTGTGGCTGATCCCGTCCTCCATCAGCTCCCCGATCGTCTTGCCGAAAATATTCGTATTCCAGACTCCTTCGGAAGAGTTCTGCCCTTCCTTTATGTATTCTTTCAGTCCCTGCGCCTGCTCTTCGCTGCCGACAATCGGCGCGATTTCTGTCTCGATATTGGCGCGGATCATATGGATCGACGGCGACGACGCCCGGATCTTGACCCCGTACTGGCTGCCATGCTTGATGACCTCCGGCTCGTCGAGCGCTATATCTGACAACTGCGGAGATACGACTCCATAGCCTTTCATCCGTACAGACTGCATCGCATCCGCGACTTTATCGTATTCCTGCTTTTTCGCCGCCATCTCCCGGATCAGGCGGATTAATTCATACTCGCCATGCACCTGTACGCCTGTCAGCTCGGAAATATTCTCGTAATAATATTTCTGCGCGACCTCCATACGGATCTCCGCCGTCCCGTCCGACAGGTTCATCTGCTCCAGCTTGATCTTTTCCAGATATTCGCCTTCCGGCTTAAACTCATAGTTTCTGACGTCCTTCACAAACGTCACTTCCTGCAAAATCTTTTTCGCATTTTCAATCACATTTTTCTTCACCGGGCGGTCCTGTCCGAGCAGGTCGACCCACTTCGGCAAATAAAAATTCATGCGCACCACCGGAAATTCATATAAAATCTGCTCTAAGATGTGGTTGACATCCTCTTTGCGAAGCTGCTCGCAATTGACGGGTATCACGCTTGCCCCGTACTGCGCTTCCATCTGCTGCGCCGTCTGGCGTGCTTCATCGCTGTAAGGCTTTGCGGAGTTTAACAGCATCAGATACGGTTTTCCGCTTTTCTTTAGCTCGTTGACCGTCTCCTGCGTCGGCTTTTGGTAATTGGACGCCGGAATCTCCGTCACCGTCCCGTCTGTTGTTACGACAATTCCAATCGTGGCATGGTCTTTGATGACCTTGCGCGTCCCTGTCTCCGCCGCCTGTGAAAATGGAATCTCCTGCTCCGACCACGGTGTTTTGACCATCCGCTCCACGCCGTTTTCCAGATGCCCGCTGGCACCTTCGACCATATAGCCGACACAGTCAATCAGGCGGATTTTAACCGAAATATCGTCTGTCAGCTTGATTTTTGCCGCATCCTTTGGGATAAACTTCGGCTCCGTCGTCATAATCGTCTTGCCCTGCGCTGACTGCGGCAGCTCATCTCTCGTCCTGGCACGGACGTTCTCATCCTCGATGTTTGGAATCACCATCTGCTCCATAAAGCGCTTGATAAAGGTAGACTTTCCGGTACGCACCGCACCGACGACGCCTAAGTAAATCTCTCCGTTTGTCCTTGCATTGATATCCTTGTATAGATTGTACTGCTCCATCCTCCCTGTCCTTCCTGTCAAAATGTACTTTCTATACTTTATGACGCTGGACGGGAACTATGCCACTTTTTTGCCTTGCAGCCGCAGAAAACGGGTGCTGTGGTTACAGTTCCTGTTTGACCAGTGTTACAACTGGCTTTCCGTCCTGGTCAAGGAGAGGTGTCATGCCTCCTGCGTTTGCGCATTTATGGAATACGTAATTGACGCCGGTTTCTGTATCGACCCAGATTTCCATTGGTTCTAAGGTGCCTTGGCTGTAGATTTTTATAAAACGCTTCATAAAGAACCTCCTGTTTTTGTTTTGCTGTTAGTTTATTGTATCATAGTTTGGGGTTTGTTTCTAGTTTTTTTGCGAAGGGGGGACGCTGGGAGAGGGGATTGGCACGTCCTGGCGGCGTCCGTTCCAGAAGGCTAAGAAGCCCTAAGCATCCTGCTGGGACGCTGTGGCTGTGTCCGGGCGCGGCACCTAGTTCGCCCTGGCGTTCCGCCAGCAGCTAAAGGTGCCGCTTGGCTTCGCCCCTGCTTTGGTTGAGCAGGATGCTAAGGGCTTCTAAGCCTTCTTCCAAGGACGCCGCCAGGAAGTGCCAATCCCCTCTCCCGGCTGGGTATCGAAAGAGCTGCTTGAATGATGCTGCTATTGGTTTTGGTAAAGAGGTAACATATATTGATTGCGGCTGGGTATCGAAAGAGCTGCTTGAATGATGCTGCTATTGGTTCTGGTAAAGAGGTAAGATACATTGACTGCGGCTGGGTATCGAAAGAGCTACTTGAATGATGCTGTTATTGGTTCTAATAAAGAGGTAAGGTATATTGATTGCGGCTGGGTATCTTTTCTTTGGGCTTGCGATAAGCAGGCGAGGGAAGCGGAGTGGGGCTTTCTTCCTCCAGTGTCTCCCTTTGCAAAGTTTTTCGTGCGTGGTATATGTGAAAGAGAGACATTTTTCCTGTTTTGTCTCATTTTTGCCGTGGTTATTGACATTTTCAGCATTGCTGATACAATTGTATTGACGGTGAGACGGTACAATTGTATTGTGTCGTAGTGTATATGATATGTATCAGTGAACCAGGCGGAAAGGAGCGATTGAATGACGCGAAAACAAAAACGGCTTTTTATGTTAGGTATCCTTATCATTACAGGAGCCATTTTAGGGCGGCTTGCTTTTCGGGCGGGTTTGAATTTCCTGCTGGGAGGTACTTTGTTTGGGGGGAATTTTTTGTGAAAAAGGAGAAAAAAAGAAAAGAGGCGGGAAGAATTATGTGGGGGTTTCTCTATGTTTTTACATTTACTGCGGCTTTTATGGGATCAATTGCATGGAAAATGCGCCATGATCCTTTTGGCGGCGAGTTTAAGGCTAACTGGAATGCATCGGTTGGCAGCGTATATACGGATCTTTCTTATGGTGCGGGTGAAGCGAACAAATTTGACCTTTATGTGCCTGCCTGCCGTTCCAGAAACCGCTACAGCCTGGTCGTTTATCTCCATGCGGGCGGCTTTACAAGCGGGGACAAATCCGGTGATGCCGAAATGCTGCAATGGCTCTGCTCGAAGGGATATGTTGCCGCAGGCATCAACTACACCTTGTGCAGCGAACAGCACCCGGATGCAAACGTATATACCCAATCGCTGGAAATCAAAGAAAGTATTCCTTATGTCCTTGCGGAAGCTGGAAGGCTCGGATATCGTATTGATGAAATGGCAATCGCTGGCGGCTCTGCGGGGGGATGCCTTGCCTTACTGTATGCTTATCGTGATGCAGGTGCTTCTCCTGTGCCTGTAAAAATGGTGTTTGAAGCCGTGGGCCCGTCGTCGTTTTATCCTGAGGACTGGAAATGCTATGGGCTTGACAAGGGAACGGAAGAAAGCGATGCTGCTGCCAGAGTATTATTTGGCACCATGGCAGGCAGAAAGATCGAAGCGGAGTTTGGTACGCCTGCTTACGATCAGGAAATCAAAGATATTTCTGCCCTGCTCTGGATTGATGAAAACAGTGTGCCAACCCTTATGGCATACGGGAAATATGATAAAGTACAGCCTTATGAAGGCTCACAAAGGCTTCTGAAAGCACTGGAGGCTCACCATGTTCCGCATGACTATTATTTATGCACGCATTCTGGCCACGGCTTGCAGAATGACAATCGGGTGTATGGGGAATATATGCGTAAGATTCTGGAATATCTTGCTGTCTATCTACCGATCAGATCATGAAATCTGCCGATGAGGGGCGGTTCCTGCATCGGTGGGTTTTATCAGCTATTGTTTCGTTTGGCATAGATCAGCGTAGCTTTCCAGAAATAAACATTTTGCCTAAGATGTGTCTCCTTCTAATCAGCCGCGCTTTTTGCGCATATAGGGACGCCGGGAGAGGGGATTGGCACTTCCTGGCGGCGTCCGTTCCAGAAGGTTAAGAAGCCCTAAGCACCCTGCGGTTACGCTGTGGCACCGGACGGGCGCGGCACCTAGTTCGCCCTGGCTTGCAGCCAGCAGCTAAAG
>CAMUPC010000171.1 GCA_947090545.1 uncultured Eubacterium sp.
CCGGACGGTGCCACAGCGTAACCGCAGGATGCCTAGGGCTCCTTACATTTTGGAATCGGCACAGAAAGCCAGCCCCGCGCCCCTTCCTCCAGCGTCCTCCCCTCAAAACCCCCCACACCAACAGCCCCAATCACCCCTATTGTACCCCAAATAGATCAAAAAAGAAACAATTATAACACAACTTGTAATTTATTTGTGAATATTCACTAAAACATTACAAAACTAAATGAAGTTTGTAGAAAATTGTAGACAAACATCGTTTTATGCTGTATGATAAACATAGTAGAATGAAACACAGCCATGACAGACAATGGAGGATATTGCATGGAAATTATAGAACAGACAAACCGGACGATTCTGTTTGACGTCGTGAATCCAGAAGTGTTTAATATGTTCAATATTATGTCAGATGTGGACGAAAATTCAAGAAGCCTTACAGACGAGAAGGTGGCGGAGATCAATGATGCCCTGCTGGTCAGGAATTTTGATGATTTCCTAAAGAAGTTCCAGCCTACGATCTACAGCTATTTTGACCAGGAGCGCGGTATGGTGTATGAGCTGACCAAGCCTGCCGGGATTCCTGACCCGCTCGTAAAGAAAATCGTAATTGACCGGAATAACACTTTTTTAAAGATGTTTATTTCGATTATGGATAACAAAAAGGCATCCGGGGCGACGAACGCATCGTTTAATTATGAAAAAGTTACGGAAATGCTCGCGCCGCACAGGACATTAAAAGAGATTAAAAAGCTGAAAAAGGATATTTCCTATCTGGAAAATAAAAATGCGGAGTTTGAAAGCGATTCTCCGGCGAAGCAGGACGCGGTATTGAAATTAAAGTCCAAGCTTGACCGTACGAAAAAATATTACAATGAGACAGCGTCCCAGTTAACGCTGATGCTCGGCATGATCAAGGATAACCTGGATACGGCTGTGCGTGCGTCGCAAAAGGGGATTACCGAGTTTCAGCCTGCGCTTCCGGTGTTTAATGAAAACGCTGAGATTATTGCCTTGCAGGTATCGGACCATCCGGCTGGGCTGCTGGCCGATAAGGGAAAAAAGGAAGAAAGCACCGAGCTTGCGGCGGCGGGCAAGGCAGAGCTTGCGGCAGCCTCTCAGGAGCCGAAAAAGCAGAAGATCAGCTATAAGGATCTGTCGATTTCCGTGATCGAAGAGCAGTACAACGAGAGTATGCGGGAGCTTTATTCGTCTGTCGGGCAGGAATATGATGAAGAGTCCGCGGCGTCTTCATTGTCTAAGGAGCTGATTGTAGCAGCTTTTACCGATAAAATGCCGGACAAGCTGATTGCAATGGATATCAATGACAAGGTTGAGCTTTACAATAAATATTCTGCGATTAATACGAGCTGGCAGAAGGCGTTTATCCGTACGGCAAAGCTGCTGATAGAGAAGATTCTAAGCGTTAAGGCTTTTTTTGACCAGTACCAGCCAAAGTCCCCGATGATGCGTCCGACGCTTTTGATTGTCAATGCCAGCATGGAGGAGATCTTAGAAGAAAAAAATCTGGAAAACCTGAAAAAATATTTGGAGACGGTGAACAACAAGTCGGATTACAGCAATACGGTCTGGTTTGGGATTGTGCCGAATATCGAGTATTCCGAAGAACGTGAGATCGACCTGGATGAAGATACGATGCGCCAGTTTGGATATACGGGCGACCTGGATACCGGAGTGACGCTCGTACCGACGCCGGTTTCGGATTTGCAGTTTTTACTGGATGCGATCAAGGATTACCGGATACAAATCTTCTTCTCGTTTGAAGCGAGTGAGGATACGACGTTTTTAAAGCTGGCGACACACGGGATGGACCAGTATATGGAAAATACGGAGGATTTGGAAAATAACGATTACAGCCGTTATGCGATCCCGTGCCTGCCGAATTTTACCGTGATTCCCAGCAATAAGTCTCGCGTTGTATTAGGCTCCAGAGCCATCCGCCATCCAGACGGCACGCTGGAGTTTTCCAAGGACAGAGACGATTTTATGAAGTTTTGGATCTATGGCGTCTATATCGGCGCGGCTTATGTGGCGGCTGGGATTGTGGCAGCATACCAGTGCCCGAACTTTTTATCGTCCAGGTTTGCGGGAAAGGTAAAAAAAGAATATCCGGGCGTCCGGTTTGATATCGAAGCAGGGGACAACGCGCTTACGGTTACGACGACGATGCCAAAGGAGATCGCGGGCTATACGGCGGAGACGAAAAGCGTCATTAATGAGCATAAATACGGGTTTGTCTTTTCGTCCGACAAAAACCAGATCAATGGAAACTCGATCAATTTAATTACCGTGTACAAATCCCGCTGCATGAATGAGAGCAAAAACGGCGGCTTTGAAAGTATTTTCCGTGAGACAACGCGGACATACCTGTACCGGATGATCGGCGCGATGACGAGCGACTATAAAAAGGACAGGATTGACAGGATCTTTGAATCGGGCGGAAAGGTCAAGGAGTGGCAGCTCTCGCCGAACTATGCCAATTCCATTTTAAGGGAAGGCGACGGCATTGAAAAGGGAGACTGCAATGACACTACCTATAATATAGAGATCAACTTTGCGGGAGTTTCAGAAAATATGGAACTTCAGATCAATACGGATTAATGGGCACAGCCTGTTAATAAAATGACAGATTGAAAAAGGAAGGAGGTACAGGAATGGCATACAAAATTGTGATTGCCGATGTCACGGAGCTGAGCGAGGAGATTATTGATGTTTCTTTCAGTTCCAGAATCCCGGAGGATTCGTTTGCGAGGTCCTCGGATATTGAAGCGGAGCTTGTGATTCACGGAAAGGTTTCGTTTGATGCGGACAAGCTGTTTATGCGCGATGCTGCAAAGAGCATGGCAACCTGGGCTTTGGTAAAACCGGAAAGCGCAGATGCTTACAAAAAGGTGACCGTAGAGTACCAACATGCGACAGCTCCGAGAAAGTATGAGTTTTCTCATGCGTTTGTCGTATCGTATAACGAAAAATTCACCAAGACAGACGGTGAGTTTATGCTGATACTCAAGCAGAAGAAGGACAGGATTGACGGCGTAGTGATCGAATAATCTGGAAGAAAAGGCGTGCAGTTGCTGTACGCCTTTCTGAGAATACATGGGAGTGCATATGAAAATAAACCAGACGGCGGGCAGATGTATCCTGGCATGTGTTTTGGTGTTCCTGCTGGTGCAGATTTATTATTTATCCTGTTATATAATCCCCGCAAAGTTGCAGGAGCCTTGGGAAGAGCTTGCCGCCTTGTATCTGGTGCAGTCGGTATTTGCGGCAGCCTGCATTTGCGCGGTATTTTTCATACAGCTCTGGGAGCGGATGCGCCGCGATGCAAAATCACCGGTTGCGTCGCTGCTGCTTGTGAACGGGGAAGGAAAGATCAAAAAAGAGGTGCCGCTGCAAGGCAGGCATTCGTTTGCCATTACAGGAAAGAAAAACGGCAGGGAAATTTTTGTAGAAACGTCGCAGGTTCTGGAACCGGACAGAGCCTTGTATGGCACCTGCAACCTGGTGCATGGGCGCTGGTATTTGGAAGCGGCGGCTTCTAACCGTCCCATGGGACTGAAAAGGGAATGTGACAATGTCATATACAGGCTGAAAAAAGAGATGCCATATCCGCTGTCTGATTCAGACGTGATTTATGCGGATACTTATAAAATCGTACTGATCAAAAACAAAACAGCACCTGGAGGGAATGCAAATGGGTCTGATCCGTTGTGAAAACGGCCATTTATTCAGTGAAAAAAGATACGGGAATGTATGCCCCTACTGCAATTTGGCAGTCAATAAAAACAGTAATAAAGAAGAAGATCCGCTGGGAAAATACAGTGACGTCGTATATGTAAACGACCTGGAGGTATTAAAGCCGGTGACCGGATGGCTCGTCTGTCTGGAAGGCCCGTCGCGCGGCAGGGATTACCGGATCATCGCGGAGAAAAATTTTATGGGCAGGGCAGGAGATATGGAGATACGGATTCTTGGTGACGATACCGTATGCCAGAGAAACCATGCGATCATCGTCTACGACCCGGAGAAAAACAGGACAATGCTGCTGCCAGGAGATTCACAGGGGCTTGTATATATCCTTGACGACGAGGATAACTGGGACGCGGTGTACGAACCGCGGATGCTGGAAGCGGGGGACAGGATTAAAGTAGGACAGAGTGTGTTTATTTTTGTGCCGTTATGCGGAGAAAACGACGGATTTGTATTTAACTGGAAAGAGAATGAATAAGCGTGCGGGAGACATACAGAATCGGAAACGCGCAGTCGATTGGCAGCCGCCAGGTACAGAGCAATTATTTTTCAGCAAAAATCAGAAGGGAAAACGAATGCCTTGCAGTCCTTTCGGATGGAACGATTGACCATATCAACGGCAGGCGCTGTGCGGTTCTTGCAGCGGAGGCATGTATGCGGGAATGGATGTACCTTCCGCGAAAAGCAGACATTACAGCGTTTTTTGATGTTGCGGCGGCGAGGATTTTAAAAGATATGCGGGAGCTGCTTTATCTGGGGAAAACACCGTATTTGTCGCTTAGCATACAATATCTAAAGGACGGGCAGATGTTTTATTATACGGCAGGCAGCAACCGTCTGTTTCTTTTTGACGGCATGGATGTGCAGATGCTGGCACACGCAGCCAGGACAGGATGCGTGGAATTTAAAAAGGGCATGACGGCAGGGATGCTTTCGCACGGAGCCTGGGAAGCACTGCGGGAAAAAGAAATCGCCTGTGTATTGCGCGCAGGAAAACATCCTTATGAAAAAGCGCAGCAGATGCTATTGCATTGTAAAGAAAAAAACCGAAAAGCGGCAGGAAACGCTACCGTTTTATTAGTCGAGGGGTGTTTATGAGAAATTTAAACAGCAAGCTTGTGATGGATTTTATATCGGAGCAGGGATATGATTCGGTAGAAAAGACCTATGTTGCCTACACCCCATTGGATCATTATATGTGTATTGCGGTAGCAGAAAGCTATGATAATGAAACGGAGGAAAACAGCGCCCGTATTGCCGTGGAAGCCGTACTGACGGCGTTTGAGAAAAAGCCGTCATTCAAGCGCCTGAAAGAATATATCCGGTATGCGAACGAGCAGATTTTTCTGCACAGTACGCGCAGTGAGCTGAAGGTAAGCCTGACTGTACTTGTATCGGACTATACGAGAATGCGGTATGCATACTGCGGAAATACACGGATTTATATCCTTTATGAAAATATATTTACCCATATCAGCAAAACACAGACCAAATACCATCAGATACTGGAAGAAAACGCACAGGTTCTGCCGGATAGTACACAGGTACACAATCTGACAGAATATCTGGGCAAAGAAAAGCACGTCAGCCCGTTTGTGTCAAAAACGATGGAACTTGCCGAAGGCTCCACGATTTTATTTGCAACGAGCAATTTGTGGGGGCGGCTGTCCGAGATTGAGATACTGGACGCCTATGAATATACAAAAACAGGCAGGGAGTTTTTGGAGATCTTACAGGAGCTGTTGTTAAGCCTGCAAGAAGAGTACGATCAGAGGATGGGCAGCTTTACGGCGGCGATCCTCTATATTGAAAAAACTTATAAAGAAGATATCCAGAAAAAGAAAAAACGAAAGAAGCTGCTGCTTTTTGCGGTTGTCGCCACCGTTGTGCTCCTGCTGCTGATGTTCCTGATTGTTAGCTGTATTCGTGCGCTTGACCGCAGCCAGATGCGGGAGATCGAAAAACACGACCAAAGGGGCAGGCGCTACATGGAGTATGAAAATTATGTCAAAGCGCTTGAGGAATACGAACAGGCGGTCACACTTGCAGACGGCATGAACGATAAAAACTGGCAGTATGTGGAACAAAAGCGGGAGCTGGCAGAGAAGGTATCTGACCGGGAAGCGATGCTGATTCTGCATCAGGAAGCGGAAGCAGCTTTTTTAAGCGGAGAATATGAAAAAGCAGGCAAGCTGTACGCGCAGATACAAAAAGAAGCGACCTATCAGCAGTTTGCGTCCCTTGCCGACAGCGCAGAGCAAAAGCAGGAAGAAATTGTGGCGCGGATGCAGATTCTACAGCATATTTCGCTGGGGGATATGTATGAATCCACACAGGACGATGAACAGGCGCTGCTGCATTACAACCGCGCCCTGAATGAACTGTCCAGGATCATCGACCTGGAACTCCAGGGCGATGTGCAGGCGAAGATTTTTGCCATCCGCCAAAAACAGCGCGAAGCAGCGCAGGCAGAGGAGGATGCAAAGCAGGCGGAAAAGCAGGCAAAAAAAGAAGAAAAAGAAGCGAAAGAAGAGGCTAAAAAAGAAGCCGCCAAGCAAAAGGAAGAGGAAGAAGCCGCCCAGAAGGAAGCCGCAGCCGACCGTGCCGTCATTAAGATCCATACACTGCTCGTCAGCGCAAACAGCGCCCTGGACGAAGAGCGGACAGAAAGAGCCAGAGAACTGTACCAGCAGGCACTTTCCAGATACAATAAATTTACCGGCTCCAGCGAGGACGCAGACAAGCTCTTTCAGGAGCTTACAGCATTGGGGCAGGCAATTACCGAAGCAGAGGCAAAGGCAAAGGAAGCGGCAATAGAAGAGCGCACAGCACAGGCGGCACAATACGCGATCCAGGCAAAGGAAGCAGCCAGGAGCGGCGACCGCACAGCAGCACGCGCCCTGTATGAAAAAGCACTTGCCATATATCAGGAGCTAAATATCTGGGATGAACGGATCGAAGCAGTCTACGATGCAATCGACGAGCTGGAGCATGGAACAGCACAAAACCCGGACAGCAAAAGCAGCCAGGACGAATCCACAGTAGCAGAATCGCACACAGGGGGTACCTAGATGGAATACAAAAAGGAATTATTGCAGTCCAGAATCGCCGAGCTCAAAGACCCAATACAAAAAAGGCTCTTACAGGACGTCCTGATCGATGTATTTGGAGAACTGATGGACTATCAGGAGCAGTGCTTCCACAACCTGGAGCAAAAGCTCGACCATGAATACCGCGACCCTTTTACCCACTATGATATCACCACAGGCATCTGCAAAAAAGACGGCATAGACAACGCCAGCCGCAGCCTGTTTGAAGTCCCTCTGCCAAAAGAACAGGAAGAAACAACAGGATATTTAGGGACAATGTTTCTTGCCAGCGACTATCCTTCTGTCCAAACATGCATGTCCAGGACATATCCGGCAATCGTCCAGACAGACAAGGGAGACTATCATACTACAGCCGCACTCACTTACTGCCAGGGCTATCTGCAAACTTTTCAATGGCTGTACGAGCAGTTTGGAGCCAATCAGCGCCAGTGGCATACGATCAATTGCCCTTATTTATATAAGCTGCTGGATATTATCGACCAGGAAGCAAAAGTGCCAAATAATGCAGTGATACAGAAGGTGTCAATCCAGCTTGGCGAATTTTCAGATGATATGACAGACGGTGTTGTGCTTGTCTGGAACATCTCCAAAACCATCTGTAAGCCCAAAATCGACGCTGCCGCAGCAGGAATTACTTCCTATTATATACATCAAATTCCAATCGACGACCCAGATGCAGGCTACCTAGCCATGCCAGAAGGAGAAGAGCTGTTTTCCGTTGTCTTTTCAGACGATCAGCGCCATCTGCTTGTACGCACCGAAAAAGAAGCACATCCAGCATTAGAGCTTTTAAAAGTAGAGCCAGTGTGCCCCGAAAAAGACCATACGGCACTGCTGTATCCCTTGCAGTCAAACAAAAGAACCATGCGCCACGCAGACCGGCAGGCACTTGGACAGCCGTGTTTTTTGTGGACAAAGGGAGAGGTTGCACGCATGTTAAGCGCTTATGAGGTATTTCATGAATTTGAGCTGGTAGATATCTGCGCGGATATGCAGGGGGTAGGGAATGCAGGGAATGCGGTTCCGATAAAAGGAATAGAGATGAATCCGTTTATTCGGGTGCATTCTTTTTTGAAACAGAAACGGAAAATTGTGTTGGTTCTTCGTGCGAAGGATGTGAAGGATATTTTTCGGTATGAGAAGATGTTCTTTTTGCTGGCGGAGCTTCAGTTGTGTACGCAGGAGTATGAGTGGGTGGGGGTGTTTGAGAATGATTAACGGACGCTGGAGGAAGGGGAGAGGGGCTGGCTTCCTGCTCCGATTCCAGAATGTAAGGAGCCCTAAGCATTCTGTTTCTGCGCTGTGGCACCGTCCGGGCGCGGCACCTAGTTCGCTCTGGCTTACAGCCAGCAGCTAAAGGCTGCCGCTTGGCTTCGCCCCTGTGTTATTCACAGAATGCTAAGGGCTCCTAACATTCCTCCATAGTCGCAGGAAGCCAGCCCCTCTCCCCTTCCTCCGGCTGTCTTTTCAAAGCTCTGCGTCAAAGATCCAGTAGTGACTTATACGAAGCAATCAGGGCTTACAGCAGGAATGCAGCAAATGATATAAGCTGTCAAGAATACAATTAGACCTAGAGCGTGTTTGAAAAATCAAAAATACACAATTTTATAGATATAGCTTATTTAACCATGCTATAAAAATAAGATTTTTCGTCTTATTAAGCATATTTTAACTTGAACAAAAACATAATTTTGCAGTTCATTTAATAATTTTCGGCATATTGTTGAACTACGGGGAATTTTCAAACACGCTCTAGTGTACTGTCTGCTTGGTATTTGTACTAATGAATCATTCAAATATTTAATGTATTTATTGACTTTATGCAGATACAGTTTGGTACAAATATCTATAAGACAGTACACTAGTACCACATCCGGTCAGAAATTAGAGTACTGCGCTAGCTGATTTGTGCTAGTGCTAGGCAAAATCTCGATGGCAATGTGGACCTATTGACTAGAAATTTTAACGACGCAATGGTGCGAGTCAGATTGTACAGTACTCTAATTTCTAGTCGGATGGAGCACTAGAGCGTATTTGAAAAACCATTTCCGTGATCCACACCGCACTTTCCACTTTGCGGAGAATTTCATCCCCATTAAGGCGGCGCAGCCCGCTACAACTCCCCAATTTGGGTAAAATTCTCCACACACTGTGAATCACATCTCCAAAAAAGCATTTTCAAACACGTTCTGGAGCGCCATTCTTCCGTACCACTTGCGAAAACCAGCCGGGAGAGGGGATTGGCACGCCCTGGCTGCGGCCTTGGAAGAAGGTTTAGAAGCCCTTAGCATCCTGCTGAACCAAAGCAGGGGCGAAGCCAAGCGGCACCTTTAGCTGCTGGCTGAAAGCCAGG
>CAMUPC010000172.1 GCA_947090545.1 uncultured Eubacterium sp.
CCCCCCCCCCCCCCCCCCCCCCCCCCACCAATCCCCTTTCCCAGCGTCCCCCTTCTCAACCCCCCATTACTATAAAACCCCCCATAACTAACAAAGGAGCATCTTATGAGCAATCTTATCTACCTGGCATCAGACACCCCCTGCCCAAACTCCAAAATCCCCACGAACACCTGCTGTCAGTAAAAGAAGCACTATCGCTTGGAATAAAAGTACCCGATTGGCTACTAAAAGACACTTCCATAGACCACAAAAAACCAATCATTCTTTGGACCGACAGAAACGACAAACCCGCTTCAGACACAAAAAGCATTCAAAATGACAGCCCAGACGACGATTTTTCCATTATCCCCATGCAAAAACAAGAGGACATTTTCAGCGAAAAACGCTACTGCGCCAGCCTGGAATGGAGCAGCTATACAAAAGGACGTGCCAGACGCCTGATTTCATATATCAGGCAGCAGCTAGAACATACACCATCGCTGGAAATCTGGCACATTTGGATGGGAATATCTTATCCGCCGCCCAAAATAATCAGAACAAAGCTGCCAGCCGAAAAACTGGACGAAAAAGTAATCGAAAAACTGGATGCCATGGATGTTTTCACAATGGTTCCGCTCGCAGGAACGTGCAGGATTTCCAGCGACTGGGAAATGAACGAGGATGAGCTTATGGTTGGCGTACAGTATTGTTATGAGATTGCAGCGCATGAAAGTTGAAACCGCAGTAACAGGAAAGGCAGAAAAAATACCAGGCTGTCTCTCTACTTCAAGACAGCCCGGCATATCAAACATCTTATATCGTTTTATTCAGTAAGAATCCGCCCAGTTCATCCGCCCATACAGCTTCGTAACAGCCAGAATTTCTTCCTGTAAGGAATCAGACAGCTCTTTTTGCGTAACACGCCATCTCCAGTTAATACCGACCGTAGACGGCTTGTTTGTCCGGCAGTTATTGCCAAGCCCCAGATAATCCTGCATCGGTATGATGCACATTTTGGCGCTGCTGCGCATAACAAGCGCGATAAACGAGCGGTATAAAAGCCGTTCCGGTGTATGCCTGTCGCACAAGTAAGCCCTTGCCATCTTGCGTTCGTCCTTTTGGATCGAGCGGAACCATCCGGTGATCGTCTCGTTGTCGTGCGTACCGGTATATGCCACGCAGTTTTCGGTATAATTGTGCGGCAGATAGTCGTTGGCAGAGCCGGAATCTCTGGAATCAAACGCAAACTCTAGCACCTTCATGCCCGGAAAGCCGCTGTCTTTTACCAGTTGGCGTACGGAGTCGGTGACATAGCCAAGATCCTCGGCGATGACCTCCCGGTGCCCTAAGCAGCGCTCCATACAGCGGAACAGGTCAATGCCAGGGCCTTTTTCCCAGTGCCCGTTGATGGCGGATGTCTCGCCGTACGGGATCGAGTAATATTCGTCAAACCCACGGAAGTGGTCGATGCGCAGCACGTCGCACATCTGGAAGCAGAAGCGCAGGCGGGACATCCACCATGCAAAGTCGGTGCTCTTGTGGTAATCCCAGCGGTAAAGCGGATTGCCCCAGAGCTGCCCGTCAGCCGAAAATCCATCCGGCGGGCAGCCTGCAACCGCATACGGCACATTGTGCTCGTCAAGCTGGAACAGTTCTGGATGTGCCCAGGCGTCTGCGCTGTCCATAGCTACATAGATCGGGATATCGCCAATGATACGGATGCCTGCGTTGTTGGCGTAATCCTTTAATGCCTTCCACTGCTTGAAAAACTGAAACTGCATATATTGCTGGAACTCGATCTCAAAATACAGTTCCCTGCGGTAGTAGTCCATCGAATAGCCGTACCGCAGGCGGATATCTTCCGGCCATTCATTCCACGGCACACCGTCAAAACGTTCCTTGACAGCCATAAACAGGGCATAATCAGAAAGCCACCAGTTATTTTCCGCTAAAAACTTCTGGTAATCCGGGTTTTCTGCGATCTGGCTGCGTTCATAAGCCTTGCGCAGCAGAGGGTAGCGGCTTTTGTATATTTTTTCATAGTTAATATCATTAGGCAGCAGCCCGAAATCTGCGCCGTCACATTCCTCTTCGGTCAGGACGCCTTCTTCGATCAGCGCTTCCAGGCTGATAAAATATGGGTTTCCAGCAAACGTGGAAAAGGACTGGTAAGGCGAATCGCCGTAGCTGGTAGGGCCAAGCGGCAGGATCTGCCAGTAAGTCTGTCCGGCTTTTTTCAGCCAGTCCACAAAATCATAGGCGCTTTTGGAAAAACAGCCAATGCCGTATTTGGACGGCAGGCTGGTAATCGGGAGCAAAATGCCCGCTGTTCGGTTCATAAGAATCCTCCTTGTCGTTTACTTGGTCGAATGATCATGGTATGTCAATCCCTACACCGAAATGGTCGGAGACAACCGCGCCGTTTGTGCCGTTAAACCAGACGGCAGAGCTTTTTACCAGGACAGGGCTGCTGCACCAGATCTGGTCCATGCGCATACCTTCCGGCATCGTGCCCTGTCCTGATAACGAACGCCAGCCGTCAATGCACCCTTCTACCGTAATGCCGCTGTCTTTTGCTTCGGCAAGCGTATAGGTGTCGTACCATCCACTCTGTTTTATACAGTCGTATCCCTGCCCGCGAAATTCGGCGGGGCTGTTAAAATCGCCCATCAGCCAGACTTTAGCGGCAGCGTCTGTGCCTTGCAGCTTCGTTTTTTGCCGCAGGGCGCCTTCCAGCCGTTCCCACTGGGAAGCAAACGGTTCTTCTTCGTCCTGCCACCAGCCCATGTGGACGGTAAAAAACCAGTCTGTGCTGCTGTCTGTACGGATGCCGAGCGCCTTGCGCGTTTTCCAGTTTGCAAAGTCATGGCATTCGCTGATAAAAAACGCTTCCGCAGCCTGGATACGGTGATCTTTGGAAAAGAGGGCAAGCCCTTCTTCATATTTTCCATAGCCGATTTTTGCAGGCACCCATGTCCAGTAGTAGGTTACGCCGGCATCCCGAAGCCGCTTTGCCGCCTGCGCAGCATGGTTGTCCGTACGGACTACCGCCGTCTTGGAACTGCTGTTTTCGGTAACGGGAAGAAAGCCTTCTAAAAGTTTGGCTTCCGCAGCCGGGGCACCGATCGTCTGGTTGACTTCCTGCATGGCGATAATATCCGGCTGCTCCTGTGAGATGGCTGCGGCAAATTGTTCCAGCTTTTGCTCATAATGCTCTTCTTGCAGGCTGTGGGTATTGAGTGTCATAAGCTTCATACATGTACACCCGCTTTCTTCATTTTTTTCATGATCCCAGTACATCATTGCGGAAATCATGATGTACTGGCTATCATCGGAAAGATATTACAGGATATCGTTAATATCTGATTTTAATACGTCTGCTTTTGGGCCATAGATTGCCTGAATCCCGTTGTCCTTTTTCACAAGCCCAAGCGCGCCTTCTGCTTTCCACGCAGCCGAATCCGCTACCTTTTCCGGGTCTTTGACAGTAACGCGCAGGCGGGTCATGCAGGCGTCTACCAGTGTAATATTTTCACGTCCGCCAAGCAGTGCGATAATGCGCTCCGGCTGGCTGTTTCCGTTTCCGCCGCCTGATTTTGAAGCAGAATCCTCTTCATTGTCGTCTGTATAGTTGCCAAGCCGCCCTGGTGTGGCAAAGTTTAGCTTTCCGATCATAAAGTAGGCAACGATATATCCAATGACGAAGAAAGCAACGCAGCAGATTATAAAGTGAATAATGTCCGCGCCTAACCCGGCTTTTAACGACATCGGGACACGGGTTAAAAATTCCAGGTTTCCGAACGAATGCACACGCAGGTCTACAATGCCTGCCATTGCAAAAGCACATCCCTGAAGCACCGCATATACCACATACAGCGGCAGGGCGCAGAACATAAACATAAATTCGAGCGGCTCTGTTACGCCTGTTAAAAATACAGCAAGCACGGTAGAGAAAAACATGGATTTATAGTTCTTTTTCTTGTCCTCATCCACGCGGCGGTACATCGCGAGCGCGATGCCAAGCAAAAGCCCGGTAGCGCCGATCATCTGTCCGACTTTAAAGCGTGCCGGCGTTACTGTTGCCATCAGGTTTTCGTAGGACGCCAAGTCTCCGGCATCCTTAAAGTTAATCAGGTCGGTAACCCATGCAAGCCACAGCGGGTCTTGGCCAAATACTTCAGAGCCTGCGTTAATGCCTGTCTGGATCAGGTACGTGCCGCCAAAGGACGTATAGTTCATCGGAATGGTCAGCATATGGTGCAGCCCGAACGGGAGCAGCAGACGCTCTAACGTCCCATAGATAAACGGCGCAAAGATCGGCGAAGAGGTCGACGAATTAGCGATCCAGATACCAAAGGAGTTAATGCCTGTCTGTACGACTGGCCAGATCACTGCCATTACTAAGGAAATCACGGTCGAGTAGGCAATGACCGCAAGCGGCACAAACCGTTTGCCGTTAAAAAACGACAGCGCGTCCGGGAGCTTCCTGAAGTTGTAATATTTATTGTATACAACACCGCCTACAAATCCGGCGATAATCCCGACAAAGACGCCCATATTTAATGCCGGCGCTCCAAGCACGGATGTAAAATAATTTTCTACCAGCATTTCCTGTCCGAACAGGGAAGTTACGGTCGTGCCAGGCTCGTTTAACATGCTGCTTGTCACGCCGAAGGCAGCGCCTGTAATACAGTTGATTAAAATAAAGGAAATAATGGCTGCGAATGCGCCGCCTGCACGTTCCTTCGCCCAGGAGCCGCCAATTGCCGCCGCGAATAAAATATGCAGGTTGTTAATAATCGCCCATCCGATATTTTCCATCGTGCTGCCAATCGTCTGCAATGCGGAAATGTCCGCGCCCGCCATCTGGATCAGCTTGCCAATACTAAGCATCAGCCCGGCGGCTGGCATAACCGCGATAACGGTCATCAGCACCTTGCCCAGCTTTTGCAGGAAATCAAAGTTGATGCCTGCTTTTTTCTTTTCCGGCTGCGATTCTGTGCTGCCGGACGCCTGGGAGCCAGTTGCAGCAGCGGCGCTGCCGGATGCCGCTGCCTGTTCACTGGATGGAGCGTCAGCGGTAATATAGATCGCCGTATCCTGCCCGGCTTTTACTTTTCCAGAGCATGGCTGCATCTGTTTGTCGTCCATACCGTCACATAAGAGTATCGGAGTAATCAGGTTAAGGCCCTTGCTCTTAAGCAGCGCCAGGTCAGCTTCCGCCACCAGCTCGCCTGCTTTGACCGGATCTCCTTCCTTTTTATGTACGGTAAAGCCCTCGCCGTTTAAGCCGACCGTTTCCAGCCCGACATGCACGAGCACATCCAGCCCGTCCTCTGACTGAAAACCATACGCATGGCTCGTTGCCGCTACCGTAGCCACAACGCCGTTGACCGGGCTGTAGACCTTGCCGTCTTCTGGTAGAATCGCAATGCCGTCGCCAAGCGCTTTTTCCGAAAACACCGGGTCTGGAACCTGTTCCAGAGCAATGATTTCTCCAGTTAGGGGCGCAAGGATTGAAATTTTGTTATTTCCGTTTGCTGTACTGCCCATAATAAAACCTCCATTCTTTTTATTTTTGATTAGGCAAGTATTGCGCTTTAAGTTATGCAAACAAAAACAATAAAATATATAAGTTGCATTATGTTTGCGTGAAATTTACGCAATATTTATAAATTAAATGTACATCATTTCAGCAGGAAACGCAATCGGTTTTTCGATATTTACAAAAATTTATACATATTGCATACATATTGCACTGCGATTTTATTTAAAATGACGAAATGTGCGCAGGTAATCATTGACTTTTTCAGAATTCTCTTTATAATAAAAGCAAGGCAAGCTATCTGGCTTACGGATAAATGAAATGCATGGTTAGTAAGAAAAAGAGGTACAATTTATGTCAGTTACAATCAAAGATGTCGCAGCGTTGGCAGGTGTATCACCATCTACGGTATCAAGAACCTGCAAAGACCATTCCTCCATCAGCAGAGAAACAAAAGAAAAAGTCCGGCGTGCAATGGCTGAGCTTGGATACGAGCCGAATATCCAGGCGTCAGCCATTGAACAGCCTCCACAGCTCATCAGCATTATTCTGCCGCCGTCTTCCAAAGATGTATATGAAAATGCATTTTATTTAGAAGCAATCCGCGGGATCAGCCAGTACTGCAACGGCAGGGAATATATCAGCGCCGTTGTGACCGGAAAGGACGACGGGGAGATTTTGCAGGCAGTCCGCACCTTGGCAAAGGATGAACGGATGGGCGGATTTATCGTACTGTATTCCAGGCAGGACGATGCCGTGATCAATTATTTATATAACGAAGGATTATTGTACGTATTAATCGGCAAAGCAAAGCAGTATGCCAACCAGACCGTCTATATCGACAACGACAACCTGCTCGCGGGGCGCGAAGCGACCGAATACCTGTACCGCTTAGGGCACCGCCGCATCGCCTATGTCGGCAGCGAATATGTCATGTATTTTTCGGCAGAACGCAGGGAAGGCTACCAGCAGGCGCTGCTTGCGCACGGGCTGCCGCTCAATCCTGACTACTGCCTGGAAGTCAGCGGCATGTCCATCGACGAAAATCAGACGTTTCAAAAGCTGTTAGAGCGCAAAGACCGTCCGACAGCAGTGGTCGCCAGCGATGATATATTAGCGGTGGCACTGGAGCAGGCCTGCATCCGCCAGGGGCTTTCCATTCCTGACGATTTGTCTGTCGTTTCCTTTAATAATTCGCTGTTTGCACGGATGACTTCGCCCCAGCTTACATCGATCGACGTCAACTCCCACCAGCTTGGCATCGAAGCGGCTTCGCAGCTTATCAACCATATGGAAAACCCAAACCTTATGGCAACCAAAATCATCGTACCACATTCGATGATTGTGCGCGGAAGCTGCAAACGAATAGAAAACGAATCGGCATAGATCTGACAAAAAGGAGACAGCAAAATGGATATACAAGACAAAACGATCCGCCCAACGCTCGATGAAGTGGGCGATTATGTAAAAAATAAACTTTTTCTGCAATTTTGCAATGAGATAAAAAACACATACCAATGCAGCGAAAAAATAGAGTACAGCTCGTGCAGCATGGAACCGGGATGGAATATCAAGTTTCAAAAAAGCGGCAGGGCACTGTGTACGATTTATCCAAAAGAAGGCTATTTCACAGCGATGGTCGTAATTGGAAAAAAAGAAAAAGAAGCCGCAGAAGCGGCTCTCTTGGAAGGTACGGCACGGCTTCGTGAAATCTATGAACAGACAAGGGAATGCAACGGGCAGAAGTGGCTGATGATTGACCTAGAAGACGACGGCCAGATCTGCCAGGATGTCCTGCGGCTTGTTGCAATCCGCAGAAACAGCAGCCTGCGGCGGAAATAAAAGCGGCGGGGTGTATGCGCTGGATATGCCGTAGCACAATGTTTTCGCACGGGAGGAAACGGATGGAACGCTATTTTAATACGGAAGGACGCTGCAAGCACAAAGAACACTATATGGTAAACCTGGACAGCCGCCTTAGCAGGATCAAAAAGCTGTTTGTGGACAGAGGAAAGTATTTTGCCATAAACCGGGGCAGGCAGTACGGTAAGACCACAACGCTGATGGCACTCGCCGAGTATCTACAGGCAGACTATTTTGTGCTGGCAATGGACTTCCAACTGATCGGAACAGAGGAATTTGCGAATACTGCCGTTTTTGTACGTGCATTTGTAAGGCTGCTGAAAAAGGCAGCATCCAGATGGGATCTGAAAAAAGGCTGGAAGCTGGAAGCTCTGTTAGAGGAAATTTCAGATGTTTCAACAAACAGGACGCTTGGGGAGTTATTTGTTTTGTTAAGCAGAATCTGCGAACATGCCCCAAAACCGATTGTCCTTATGATTGATGAAACAGACAGTGCGTCGAACAATCAGGTTTTTATTGATTTTTTGTCACAGCTTCGGGGATATTACCTGGACAGGGAAAACAGCCCGATTTTTCATTCAGCCGTGCTTGCGGGCGTATACGATATCAAAAACCTAAAATTAAAAATACGGCATGACGGTGAGCACCAATATAACAGCCCATGGAATATTGCGGCAGAATTTGATCTGGATATGAGCTTTTCCGTCACAGAGATCACAGATCTGCTCAACGACTATGAAAATGACCATCACTATGGAATCGATACCTGCAAGGCGGCAGCAGAAATCTATGCATATACGTCCGGTTATCCATATCTGGTCTCAGCCATTTGTAAATATCTGGATGAAACCCTGCCTTGCCGGAAAGGTTTTGAAAGCATGGAACGCGTATGGACAAAGGAAGGGATTATCCAGGCAGTGAACAGCCTTTTAAAGAAACGAATCTCTCTTTTTGACAGTATGGCAAGGCAGTTAGGCCTGTATCCCGATTTGCAGAATATCTTAAAGCAGATGATATATGAAGGAAAACAGTTTCCATACAGTCCGGCAGAACGAGCCATGAATCTTGGAGTTATGCTTTGCTACCTGAAAGAAGAAAACGGGCACATAGTCATGGCAAACCGTATGTTTGAGATGTACCTGCTGAATCTATTTATTACACAGGAATCTTTAAAAAGCCGTTCCTTTTCCTGCGGAGAACGCGATAGAAACCAGTTTATCAAAGACGGCAGGCTGGATATGGAATTGGTGCTTCAAAAATTTGTAGAGCATTTCAACGATATTTACGGCGGAAGTGGCGAGCAGTTTGCAGAAGCATATGGGCGCAAATTTTTTCTTTTGTATTTAAAGCCCATTATCAACGGTACGGGCAATTATTATCTGGAAGCACAGACAAGGGATGCACGGCGTACGGATGTAATTGTAGATTATGCGGGCGAGCAGTTTGTAATTGAGATGAAGATCTGGCATGGAAATGAATATAAGGAACGCGGAGAAAAACAGCTTTCAGAGTATTTGGATTATTACCGCCAAAAGAAAGGGTATTTGTTAAGTTTTAATTTTAATCGGAAGAAGGAACCTGGGGTAAAGCGGATTTTGGTTGATGGGAAAATGATAATAGAAGCTGTTGTGTAAGGCGCTGGGGTGTGTGAGATGAGCACGCCAGGAGAGGGGATGGGCACGCCCTGGCTGCGTCCGTTCCAGAAGGTTAAGAATCCCTAAGCATCCTGCATTTACGCTGTGGCACCGTCCGGTCGCGGCACTTGGTACAGCATTGCGGGATGAACGGTAAATACAGCACCTGCCTTTTGCACCATCGCCGC
>CAMUPC010000173.1 GCA_947090545.1 uncultured Eubacterium sp.
GCTGGCGGAACGCCAGGGCGAACTAGGTGCCGCGCCCGGACGGTGCCACAACGTATCCGCAGGATGCTTAGGGCTCCTTACATTTTGGAACCGGAACAGGAGGCAAGCCCCTCTCCCCTTCCTCCAGCGTCCCCCCTCCAATAAAAGTCCCTTACCTCACAATCCTACCACGTCGCAATCTTCCTCGGCTCCTGCACCGTCTGCACTTTAATCATATTCGTCGTCCCAGCCATCCCAAGCGGCACACCAGAAGTAATCACCACCAGCTCGCCCGGATGCAAAAATCCATAATCCCTCGCATTATTAACAGAATGATTAAACAGCTCAATCACATCATTTTCTTCCATAATTAACAGCGGGCGCACACCCCAGGAGAGATTAAGCTGGCGTCCCACCTTTTCATCGATCGTACATCCGATAATCTGGCATCCCGGACGATAGCGGGAAATCATGCGTGCCGACGTACCCGTCTTTGTTACGGTAAGAATCGCGCTTGCGTTCAGGTCATGTGCTGTTGTACAGGTCGCGTGGCAGATTGCATCTGTAATATTCGTGCTTGCCTTATGGTCATAGCCAAAGAAACGCTTACGGTAATCAATGTCCTGTTCCGTACGTGTAGCAATCCGCATCATCGTCTGCAACGCTTCTACCGGATAGCGTCCCGCGGCTGTCTCACCGGAAAGCATAATCGCACTTGTGCCATCGTAAATGGCGTTTGCAACGTCTGTAGTCTCCGCTCTGGTCGGCCTTGGATTTTTCATCATGGAATCCAGCATCTGTGTCGCGGTAATGACCTTCTTTCCTGCTTCGTATACTTTTTTGATAATCATTTTTTGAATGACTGGTACTTCTTCGCTGGCGATCTCCACGCCCATATCCCCGCGCGCGATCATAATGCCATCGGATACTTCAATGATCTCGTCGATATTGTCTACGCCTTCGCGGTTTTCAATTTTTGATATAATTTCAATGTTTTTGCCGCCATTGTCGACTAAGATCTTGCGGATCTGGCGAACGTCATCTGCACGCCTTACAAACGAAGCCGCCACGAAATCAAAGTCCTTTGCAATGCCGAACAAAATATCGTTGCGGTCCTTTTCGCTGACATATGGCAGGGACAAATGCACGTCTGGTACATTGACCCCTTTATTATTAGAAACGATGCCCCCGTTTACAACGCGGCAGACAATATCCTTGCCTTCGATCGCTTCTACCTGCATCTCAATCAGCCCGTCATCCAATAAAATGCGTTTGCCTACGGAAACATCCTTATACAGCTCTTTGCAGGTAATCGTTACCTGATCCTCATTCCCTTCCACATCGCCATAGCAAAGGCGGAACATCTGTTCTGACTTTAACTCTACCTTTCCTGCCTTAAAAGACTTTACCCGAATCTCCGGCCCTTTGGTATCCAGCAGCGCCGCAATCGGCTTTTGGTATTTCGTGCGTGCTTCTTTCAGCGCATTCAGCCTTTTTTCATGCTCCTCATAAGTTCCATGGGAAAAATTGAACCTGGCAACACTCATCCCTTCCTGAATCAGTGCGTCCAGAATGCCTGGCTGGTCTGTCGCAGGCCCAAGAGTACAGATAATTTTTGTTTTTGTCATGATTTTTCCTCCTAATTTATGATAAATAAAATAATTATATAATATTTTTGCTCTGTCCTATCGTCCAGACGGAAAAAACGCGTAGCCATGGTTGAGCGGGCCTCTTCCGGCTCCCAGGTCCAGCCCGTCCAATATCGCTCCTGCAACATACTGTTTTGCGCGCGATACCGCGTCCGGCATGTTCCGTCCTTCTGCCAGCTCACATGCAATCGCGGCGGAAAGCGTACAGCCTGTCCCGTGTGTATTTGGATTCGCGATTCGGGGCGCCCGCATCCAATAAAACTGTCCGCTGTCATACAGCAGGTCATCCGCCTCATTCGCAAGATGCCCGCCCTTGCACAGCACCGCACATCCAAACCTCTTTGCAGCCGTACTTGCCGCACGCTGCATTTCCTGCGCATTTGTTACCGTAATTCCTGTCAGTCGCTCGATCTCCGGCAGATTCGGCGTCAGCAGCGCGGCAAACGGAAATAATTCCTCCTGCGCGCATTCCAGCGCTTCATCCTCCATCAGGCGCGACCCGCTTGTAGATACCATGACGGTATCGATCACAACCTGCTTCGCTGCGTACTTTTTCAGCCTTTGGCTGATTACATGCACAGCTTCCGCTCCCACAATCATGCCGACCTTGACCGCGCGCGGCGCAAGATCTGTAAATACAGCATCCATCTGCATCCCGATAAACTCCGGCTCTACCTCCGCAACTTTTAGCACGCCCATCGTATTCTGCGCTGTCAGCGCCGTCACAACGCTTATGCCATAAGCTCCATGTGCCAATATCGTTTTTAAATCTGCCTGTATACCGGCGCCCGCGCTGCAATCGCTGCCGGCAATCGTCAAAACTGTGTTCATATGCTCCTCTTCCCTGGGCATTTTTCTGTAGCTTTTCTCAAACCAAGCTTATTATAGCACAAGGTACGATGCACCTGCAATCAGTCTTTGAAATTTTTGCCAAATACAGACAGCCGGCCTGCCCTATCCCGGCAGGCCGGCTGTCTGATGCATCAGCCTTCAATTGCAATATATTTGCTTTCTTCCACTTCTGGTTTTACTTCCTTCTTCGGGACAGCCACCTTTAAAATGCCATCCTCAAATCTCGCTTTAATATCCTCCTGTGTAACAGCCTCGCCAACATAAAAGCTTCTGCTGCAAGATCCATAATATCTCTCCCGGCGGATATACTGCCCATCCTTGTCTTTGTCTCCTTCATCCTTGCTCGTACATGCGCTGATTGTCAGATAGCCATCCTTTAATTCCGCCTGCACATCCGATTTCTTAAATCCCGGCAGGTCGATATCCAGCTCATATCCGTTTGCTGTTTCTTTGATATCGGTACGCATTACATTGCTCGTTGGTGTATTATATCTCATCAGCGATTTAGACGGACGGGTAAAATCATTGAAAAATTCATCAAATAAGTTTTCTCCAAAAATACTAGGCATTAACATAGGTCAGTCCTCCATTTCTTAATCCGGCTTTTGCGCCGCTTGTTGTGTTTTTTGTTTCTGATAATGTTATATCACTTTTATTAGCACTCGTCAATAGTGAGTGCTAATAATTTTTGTGAACTTTTTGTGAAGTCTTATTTTATGCTGGTTACTGTGTTTTTATTCTGACAAATTATAGGGATTTTTGCAATTATGACCACAAAATCCTTGCAAAAAACGAACCTATATGATACACTTGTTTCAGCAAAAAAATTCCACCAAAATGCCAAGGAGAAACATCTATGAAATCCCTATTTAAACTCACACAAAAGCTTCTAAAAACCGTTGTTTTTATCTTCCTTGCCCTGCTCATACTGTTTGCCGCCTTCGTCTTTCGGATCTTTACCGCGCCGATGGTGCCAAGAAACTATACGAAAACAGTTAAAACCGGAGCAGGCATCGAAGCCGCTTATTTGAAAAACGGCTCTTATCAGGTATCCTACACAGAAGCAGAAGCGCCCGGCGACTGGAAGAAATATGAAATCTACTACCCGTCCATCCTTTTGCAAAGCAAGACTGCATTTCCTGTCGTTGTCCTTGTCAACGGCACCGGTGTTTCCGGCTCAAAATATAAAGCGCTGTTCCGTCATCTTGCTTCCTGGGGATTTATTGTGCTCGGAAATGAAGATCCAAGCACCTGTACCGGGGACTCTGCGGACGCTGTGCTGGCTTATCTGCTGGAAGAAAACGAACGCGCCGACAGTATTTTTTATCAAAAAGTAGATCGAAACAAGATCGGCATCAGCGGGCATTCCCAGGGCGGCGCCGGAGTATTTAACGCAGTTACGGCAAATGCGCACAGCAGCCTTTATCAGACTGCCGTGGCATTATCCCCTACGAATGAAGAAACGGCAAACGAACTGCAAATGGCATATGACATCAAAAAACTTGCGATTCCTACGCTGATGCTTGCCGGTACGAAAGGAGAGTTTGAGACAAAGCTGGTGATTCCACTGGAACAGATGAAAAAAATGTTTGAGAAATTAGACGTTCCAAAAGTAATGGCACGAAAAACAGGCTGCGAACATGGGCAGATGCTGTATGCGGCAGACGGATATGTGACCGCATGGCTGATGTGGCAGCTTAAAGGCGATAAGCGGGCTGCCCAGGCATTTCTTGGAGAAGATGCAGAAATCCTGACAAACCCGCTCTATCAAGACCAGAAGATCCTTTTGTAAAAGCAGACTATATTTTCTACTTATTGCGGCTGCTGCGCAGCCCTCTTGCATACCCGGTTCCCCTGCCATTGCAGGTTCCGTTTTGGAAATAATCACAGATGCCGTCGCCGTCTGCGTCTACAAACCATCTCCCGCAGCCTGTGCCGTTTCCCCTGCGGTAGCCGCAGCCTCCGTTTTTCCAGTTGTCGCAGATGCCGTCGCCGTCTGCGTCTACATAACGAAGCGCACGCCCGTTTCCTCTGGTAGCTGCCGCCGCTGGTGCAGCCAGGCTTACTGAAACTGCAATTGCCATCATTGCCGCGATTATTTTTTTCTTCATTTCTTATCCCTCCATTTTCCAGCCCCTTGGCTTGAAAACAGTATAGAACGCGTATATGGCATTTTGATGGCATTTTTATGACATTTTCGGGTATCTTTCTGGCTTTTGGCAAAATTGCTCTCTGGACAGGCGAAATGTCACGGTGGTTCCTTCGTGATAGGTGCTTTGCAGGCTGACATCAATCTCGTGGCGTTCCCCGATGCTTTTCATAATCGTAAGCCCCAGCCCGGAGCCTTTCTCATGGTTGTTCCCCGACCGGTAAAACCGCTCAAAAATATGCGATACCTCCTCCTGTGGTATGCCGCACCCATGATCGCAGACTGAGATAGACGCATGGCTCGTATCGATTTTGGCGCTGACAAGGATCTGCTTGCCGGCAGCGGAATATTTTATGGCGTTGTCTAGCGCAGCGACAAACATCTGGCGCAAGCGCCCGTAATCTCCCTGCATCAGCCATTCGCTTTTCGGCTTTTCAAAAAGGATGCGGATCGATTTTTCCGCGGCAAGCACCCGCACGGCACGGATCGCATCCTCCAGGACGCACAAAAGGTCGATGTCTGCTTTTTCGATCGGGAAGTCTTTATTTTGCAGGCGGGTAAGCTCCAGCATATCATTAATCAGGCGTTGCAGGGAAATGCTTTCCAACAGCACTTGCCGTTCGTATTCCACCGCCTTTTCCCCTGTCACCACTCCGTCGCAGACGGCTTCCAGCAAGCTTCTGATTACGGTTACCGGCGTGCGCAGTTCGTGAGAGATATTGGAAATATAGTCTTTTTGCATCTGCTCCAGCCGGCTGCTTTCCTGGCGTGCCGCTTCCAGCTTTTGCGCCAAATCGTCCAGTTCCGCGGCAAGCTCACCCAACTCTGTCTGGTCGTGCACATCCGTAGAGGCAAGATAATTTCCTCCCGCAAGCTCCTTTGCGGTTCCCGCAATCTGCTGGATCGGCTTTACAAACCGTCTGGACAGGCAGGCGGAAAGCAGCGCTGACAAGGCAAGCGCCGCTGCCATACAGATGCCAAGGATCACAACCGCAGCTAACATGCCGCTTTTCTCCGGCTGCGCCGTATCTATAAGAATCACAGCCGCAGCTACCTTTCCCGCAGCTTTTACCGGCATTCCCGCGTAAAATACCGTTTCCCGCCCTTCTTTTCTGCGAAAATGCTCGTAGCTGCCGCTGGCAAAAACCTGCGCGGCAAACTGCTTGGCTTCCTCTGTCGGCGTATTGAGCGCAAACGCGTTCCTGCCGTAAGAAAAGGCTTCTCCGTCTGCATCCACAAGATACGCATCCGCCATTGCAATATCATCTACAAACCAAAGATAAGCTCCCCGCCCCTGCCTGGGCGTGTGGCCCTGCAAAAACGTTTCCAGCCTGCTGCCGATCGTGCCTGCCCTTTCTTTTAACTCCCGCTCATGGTTTTGGTATGTATAATAGGTAAGCGCTGCCTGAAAGCCCGTAAACGCAGTTGCCCCAAAAAAGAAAAGCAGCACGGTAAAATAGCAGAACAGCTTTTTTGTTATTTTATGCATCGTACACCTCAAATTTGTAGCCGACGCCCCGCACCGTTACAAGCTCCCAGCCCGGATGCTGATATTTTTCCAGCTTGGCGCGCATCCGCTTGATATGGGTATCCACCGTCCGGTCATCTCCATAGTAATCGCATCCCCATACCGCATCTAAAATATGGTTTCTCGTAAACACCATCCCCGTATGGGAAGCTAACAGCCATAAAATCTCAATCTCCTTTTTCGTCAGATGCACTTCCTGCCCGTCCACTGCCACCTTATACTTGTCTAACTGAATGCTAAGGCTGCTCTTTGCAAGCCGTTCATCTGCCATGCCTTCCTCTGTGTTAACCCGCCGCAGCACTGCCCGCAGCCTTGCCATCACCTCAGACGGCGAAAACGGCTTGACGACATAGTCATCCGCGCCGATATCCAATCCCATAATGCGCTCAAAATCCTCTCCGCGCGCCGTGATCATAATAATCGGCACCATCGACGTCCGGCGTATCCTGCGGCACACCTCAAAGCCGTCCATTTCCGGCATAATCACATCCAAAAGGACAGCATGGCACTCACGCCTTGCAAACTGCTCCAGCGCCTGCTTCCCTGTCCTTGCGGTAACAGCCTGATATCCTTCTTTGCGTGCGTATTCTGTCAGCACATCCAAAATCTGCTCATTGTCATCTGCGATCAAAAGTGTTTTCATGCACCTTCCCCCTGTATCTGCCAGTACACCATTCCTTCTTATCCTTTATCATAACGCAGCGGCAGGTATATTGCAACCCGCTAAAAAACCTGTTTTTGCAGGCACATCCGCCAGCCTGTCAGAAATTCGTGAGAAATTCTGTATAAAAAACGTAGGAAACACACACATCCGCATGATATAATCATAACAGGCAAGCCTGCATAAAGCACAGCGCTGTGTGCTAAGCATGGCGGAAATAACGGTGTACCAGAAAGGAATGTAATCTATGAGCAGCCATATTTTAGTTGTGGAAGATGAAAAAGATTTAGCCGATATCCTGGAGCTTTACCTGACAAACGACGGTTATACCGTACACAAATTTTATAACGGCACAAAGGCACTGGAATGCATCGGGCAGATGGAATTTGACCTGGCGGTTCTGGACGTAATGCTCCCAGATGCAGACGGCTTCCAGATTTTAAGAAAGATCCGGGAAGCACACTATTATCCGGTTATCCTGCTTACGGCAAAGAGCGCCTGCGAGGATCGGATTTTAGGGCTGACCATCGGAGCCGATGACTATATTACAAAGCCGTTTCACCCTTCGGAGGTGATGGCAAGGGTAAAGACGCAGCTTCGCAGGTACCTTTGCTACAGCCAGTATGCCCCAAAGCCGGAAACGGCACACGCCGTACAGGAATATGAGATCCGCGGGCTTTTGATCAATCAGGAAACGCATAAATGCTTTCTGTACGGCAGGGAACTTGCCCTAACCCCGATCGAGTTTTCTATTTTGTGGTACTTATGCGCCCATCAGGGGAGCGTTGTGCCGTCTGAGGAATTGTTTGAAGCAGTATGGGGCGAAAAGTTTTTAAAAAATAACAATACGGTCATGGCGCACATCGGCAGGCTGCGGGAAAAAATGGACGAACCGGCAAGACAGCCGCGCTTTATTAAAACTGTATGGGGAGTGGGGTATACGATTGAAGCATAAATTAAAGCATAACAAGCAAAACTCAGATTTCCGCAGGCTGCGGACAAAAATAGCCTGTCAGACAGCCGGCATAGCTGCCGCCGCTGCTGTTATTGTCTACAGTGTCTACTCTTTCTTGCTGCGCGGCAATTTTGCCAATTTGATACTGTCCATCCTCCAGTCTGTCTTTGGCATGGACAAACCTGCCGCGGCAAGACTGTACGAGCGGACATTCCGCAGCCACATGGACCTTCTTATTTTACTGTCCCTGCTTGCTGTATTCGCGGTTCTGCTGTACATTTACCTCGGCTGGTTTACCAGGTATTTTGAAGAAATCGGCAAAGGGCTGGACGCGCTGTTTTACGATACGCCTGTTGAGATCTCCTTATCCCCTGAACTCTTCGCCATTGAGCGCCGGCTCAGCCTTGCCAAATATACGCTCGACCGCCAGAAGAACGAAATGCAGTTATCCGAACAGCGGAAAAACGACCTGATCATGTACCTTGCCCACGACCTGAAAACACCCCTGTCCTGCGCCGCCAGCTACCTGCACCTGCTGCATGACGAGCCGCAGCTTAGCGCACAGCTTCGGGAAAAATACCTCTCGGTCTGCCTGTCCAATACACAGCGCTTAGAAGGGCTGATCCAGGAGTTTTTGGAAATTGCAAAATACAACCTGTCCCATATTACTCTGCATTACAGTGAAATCAACCTAACGCGCCTTTTGGAGCAGCTTGTGTACGAATTTACTCCGGCACTCGAAAAAAAAGGGCTTGCCTGCCGCCTGGATATGGCAGAAAACCTGCTGTTTACCTGTGATGCTGATAAGCTGCTGCGTGTGTTTGACAACCTTTTGCAAAATGCGGTTGCCTACAGTGATGGCAATACGCAGATTACGATTGCGGCTGAATGCTCTGATCATTTTCTGATACTGCGATTTTCCAGCCATGGCAGCACCATACCGCCGGAAAAGCTGGAGCATGTGTTTGACCAGTTTTACAGGCTGGGGCGCGGGCAGGATACGGTGGGAAGCGGGCTGGGGCTTGCGGTGGCGAAGCAGATTGTGGAGCTGCATCAGGGGACGGTCTGTGCTGACAGCAGGGATGGGGTAACGGTGTTTACGGTTAGGCTGCCAAGGTTTCGTTGCTGATGGGTGTTGATTGTTTGGGGATTGATTTTGTGAGAAAATTGTAGGAAAATCTGTATATAATCTGTTTGTTTTTGTATGGGCGAACGCGGGAAAAACACTTTTGCTTTTGGTACAATGATTGTGCTGGGGGTGAGGGTGTTTTTTGTCGGGTTTGGGGGGTTTTCGGGAAGGGACGCTGGGAGAGGGGATTGGCACGCCCTGGCTGCGTCCGTTCCAGAAGGCTAAGAAGCCC
>CAMUPC010000174.1 GCA_947090545.1 uncultured Eubacterium sp.
GCCACAGCGTAAACGCAGGATGCTTAGGGCTCCTTACATTTTGGAATCGGAACAGAAAGCCAGCCCCGCTCCCCTTCCTCCAGCGTCCTATCCAGACAAAAACACAACAGTTACCGCGCCCGTCCAGTGCCACAGCGCAGCCGCAGGATGCTTAGGGCTCCTTACATTTTGGAATCGGAACAGAAAGCCAGCCCCGCTCCCCTTCCTCCAGCGTCCTATCCAGACATAAACACAACAAAAGCTGCTAAGTACCCTCTACTTAACAGCCATCTCCCCGCCCCCATAAACTCTTGACAAAAACAATTGCACCGCCGTCCCCTTTCCATAATCTGACCGTATCCTCGCAAATCCCCCCTGCCTGCGCAGCACTTCTCTGACAAGATACAGCCCAATGCCAAAGCCTTGTGTCTCCTTCACATCCTCAGAACGGTAAAAACGCCCAAAAACCAGCCCCTGTTCCTCCTCACGGATGCCAATGCCTTCGTCTTTTACCTGAATACATAAAAAGGACTCATATAAAATCGCCGACACCTTTATCACAGACTGTTCGGGTGAATATTTTACAGCGTTTTCCAGTACATTAGCCGCCGCCTCTACCGTCCATTTTTTATCCGCACAGCAAAAAATTCCTTCTGCCGCCCGCAAGTCTGTGTCAATCACGATCTGCTTTTTCATCGCCGCAAGCTCCGCCTCCTGGCAGGCTGTACGTATGAGTTCCGCCGCGTCTGTCCGCTGCGGATGGATCGCAATCATCTCCTGTTCTGCATAGGAAGATTTGACAAGCTCTTTCATAAAAAAATCCAGCTTCCCGGACTGCTTCTCCAGTTTTTCTACAAGATGCAGCGCGCTGTCACAAAGCGGCTGCTCTTTTAACAGCCCTGTATAGAGCATCAGGTTGGTAAGCGGCGTCCTGATTTGATGGGAAATATCCGAGATCAGCGCTTTTATCGTATCGCGCTCCTGTTCGGCGCTCTGCCTGTGCGTGCGCGTGATGTGCACCAGCCTGTTGAGGCGTGCGGCAACGGCCGCGTCCATGGATTCGTCGTATACGTTTTCCAGTGTGCTTCCCTGTAATGCCTGGTCAAGCATTTGCAGCAGGCTTTGGTATGTTTTTTCTGCTTTTGATTCGTAGTAGCGCTTGGCTGCGATGCTAAAGAGGATGCAGGCTGCGAGGGGTGCTGCCATAGATAAGATGTATGGATGCATAAGTGTCTCCTGTTGTGTTTAATCTTTTTTATAACCAAAATGCTGGCGCAATGCATCAAAATAATCCTGGTTGATTTGATCCTTTAAACATCCTAAAAATAAATATTCCCCATTCTCATCACTCTTTCCACAATGAAAATCAAAATCTTTGAGAATATCCATCCCAATTAATATATTGCTCGTTCTGTCATAATTTACAGCTATATCATGCTTGAGTACATAACCATTCAAAACCATCGGAACCTTTTTATGCATAAATTTTAAAGCTGAACACTCTAACAGCCTATGGTTTGCAAGCACAGCCCGTATCCAATTTAAAGCGATTATGAACCACCTTTCCATGCAGGCATATTTCTGATTGCACATAAAAACAGTGATTCTCCAAAGCAGAAATTAGATAATGGTTACTCATCATAAGTAACTTCTCCTTCTATTTCATCCGCGTCATGATAAATGGCGCAGATATGATCGTTTTCTTCCGCAATCCTGTCAGCCTCTTCATTCAGGTCGGTGCCAATATATGCAATTCTCCCGATGATATCCTCTCCTGCAATTTTAGAATCTACCAATGTAATATATACATTATAAATGCTTCTCAGGCTTGATTCTGACACAATATCCCCTATCTTTAATTCCTCTAATTTCAGCCTTGCCGTACCCATATAATCTCCCTTCCTTCTCATGGCTCCCCAGCCCACACATACCCTTTCCCATAAACCGTCTTAATATAACAAGGCTTAGACGCCGCATCCTCCAGCTTATCCCGCAGCCTGCGGATACCTACCGAAAGCGCGTTATCCTCAACATACTCCGTCCCTTCCGGCCACACCCACTCTAACAGCCGCTCCCTTGTCAGTATCTGCCCGGCATTTTTTACAAGAATATACAAAATCCGCTGCTCCGTCTTGCTTAGCTCCACCACTTCCCCATTTTTATAAAACTGCATCGTATCAAAGCAAAACCGGAATGTCCCGTCCTCATACTCTGTCTTTTCTTCTGCCATGCCCCTTCTTAGCAGCGCCCGTATCCTGGCGCGCAGCACCATCAGGCTGAACGGTTTTGTAATATAGTCGTCTGCTCCGCTCTCCAGCCCAGCCACAATGTCCATCTCCATATCCTTTGCTGTCAAAAGCACCATCGGAATCCTGCTGGTGCGCCGGATCTGGCGGCAAAGCGCAAGCCCGCTGCCGTCCGGCAGGTTAATGTCCAATATCAGCAGGTCAAACCGGATCTTGGAGAACAGTTCTTTTGCTTTAGAAACGGTGCCGCACAAATAAAAGGCAAATTCGCTGCTTTTTAACGACAGGCGGATGCCTTCTGCCAGATCCTCGTCATCCTCTACAATCAGGATCGCCTGCTTCTGCTCATATGCCATAGTTCTTTCTTTCCTTCCTGCTGCGCGGTTTCCTTTTGCCGGCGCCTGTTACTCGATCTCATCCATGCGCTGTAGCTTGTTCCTGCTGCGCCTTGCCGGAAGCCTCCAGACATCCGGCGCGAACAGGGCAAGTACCGGAAACAGCTCCAGGCGCCCGATCAGCATATCGCACATCAGCACAAACTTGGAAAATACAGAAAATCCGCCGAAATTGCCCGTTGGCCCTACGGCGCCAAGCCCAGGCCCGATATTGTTCATCGTTGCGAGTACTGCTGTAAAGTTGGTCGTCATATCGAAATTGTCGATGCTGACTAACAGTACGGAACCGAGCAAGATCAGGACATACACGGTCATATAGCACAGCGCTGTTTTTACGACGTTTTCCGGTACGCGCCTGCCGTTGATATGCACCTGCTGGATGCTTCTTGGATGCATCATGTTTAACAGCTCGTTTCTTGCCGCGCGCACAACGATCATCAGCCTGGACACCTTAAAGCCGCCTCCGGTGCTTCCCGCGCAGGCGCCCATAAACATCAAAAGCACAAGGATCGTCTTGGAAAACTCCGGCCACAGGTTAAAATCAGCCGTTGCAAATCCCGTACTGCTGACCAGCGTTGCGACCTGGAACAGCGACGTATGAAACGCTTCCAAAAATCCGGTGAACCCGTGCCGGATATTGACGGCAATCACTGCGGCTGACACAAAAACAATGATCAAAAACCATTTGACCTCGGAATTTTGCAAAAGCGCCTCTTTGGGCCTGCGGATTAACAGCAGGTAGTATGTATTAAAATTCAGCGCGCATAACAGCATAAACAAAATAATAATCACCTGCACCGCCCAGCTATATGACGCAATGCTTGAATTTACCAGCGCAAAGCCGCCTGTCCCGACTGTGGAAAACGAAAGCGTCAGCGCCTCGTACAGCGACAGCCCCGCAAGGAGCAGCAGCACTGTCTGTAAAATCGTAATTGCCAGATAGATCGTGTACAAAATAAGCGCGGTCTGGCGTACCTTAGGCACAAGCTTGCCGACCGAAGGCCCCGGGCTTTCCGCGCGCATCAGGTGCATATTCGAGCTGCCTGACAGCGGCAGGATCGCCATAAGAAAGACGAGCACGCCCATGCCGCCGCTCCAGTGCGTAAAGCAGCGCCAAAACGCGGTTGCACGCGACAGCTCCTCCACGGAGGAGAGCACGCTTGCACCCGTAGTCGTAAATCCAGAGATCGTATCAAACAGCGCATCCACATAAGAAGTATATTCGCCTGTCAGATACATCGGCACCGCACCGGCAATACTCAGCACAATCCAGCTAAAGGTCACCGCCAAAAATCCTTCCCTGGAATAAAAGACCTTGCTCTTTGGGTGGCGCAGGCGCAGCAGGATGCCGACAGCAAAACAAAAAAGCGCCGCGCCCGCATAGTAAAATCCTGCTTTTTCCGCGTAAAATACCGCAACCGCTGCCGGGGCAAGCAAAAAAGCGCCTTCGCAGCACAGCACCGTCCCCAGTATGTATTGAATCACTGAAAAGTTCATAGCTGTCCTCCTGCTTTACTTCACCGCATCCCGGATATCATGCAGCCCCGTCTGCGTCGTAATCAGGATAACAGTATCCCCTACCCGGATCACGGACTGCCCTTTCGCAATTGCCGTCCTGCCCTTATGCGTAATACAGCCGATAATCATATTTTTCTTTAAGTTCAGCTCCGCCAGAGGAATCCCGACAATCGGGGACTGCTCTTTAATGACAAACTCCAGCGCTTCCACGCGGTTATCGTTTAAGCGGTACATCGTCTCAATATTGCTGCCGAGAGAATTTTTCATCGCCCGGACATACTGGATAATGTTGACTGCCGTAATATATTTCGGATAAATAATGCTGCCCAAATCCAGCTTTTCAATAATGTCGTCGTATGACACGCGATGGACTCTCGTAATCAGCTTTGCTTTGGACAGGCTTTTGGCAAACAGGGTCAGCATAATATTTTCTTCGTCAAAGTTTGTATTTGCCACAAAAGTTTCTGTCTCTACAAGCCCTTCTTCCAGGAGCACGTCTTTTTCAGTTGCGTCTCCGCAGATAATCATCGCCTTTGGCAGCATTTCGTTTAAAAACTCGCACCGTTCACTGTCGCGCTCGATAATCTTGACCTTCATCCCCATCTGCAATAGCTGTTTTGCCAGATAAATGGAAGTCCTGCCGCCGCCGATAATCATAGCGTCCCTTGCTGCCGCCGTCGGTTTGCCGAGCTTTTTAAAAAACTCGATCATCTTAAGCTGCGTGCTTACAATCGTAATATCGTCCTTTGCCTGCATCTGGAAATTGCCGTCCGGGATAATGACTTGTTCGCCGCGCTCCACAATCGGGATCAGCACATCGCACCGCAGCTTTCCAGGCAGGTCTTTCAGCTTCATGCCGCAAAGCGGGCTGTCCTCCTCGATCCGGTAGACGACCAGTTCCACACGGCTTTTTGCAAAAGTATCCACTTTTTGGGCAAACGGAAACTTCAGCGTCCGTGCCATTTCCCGCGCCGCCGCAAGCTGCGGGTTAATAATCATCGAAAGCCCCAGTTCTTCTTTAATATAGGCGATCTCTTCGCTGTATACCGGGTTGCTGACCCGCGCGATCGTATTGCAGCCGCCGGATTTTTTTGCAATCAGACAGCACAGCAGGTTCAGCTCATCCGAACCCGTTACCGCCACAATCAGGTCGGCTTCCTCTACGCCAGCCTCTGACTGTACCTGAAAGCTGGCGCCGTTTCCGACGATTCCAAGCGCATCGCACGATACGGATACGCTTTCCACCAGCTTCTGCCTTGTATCAATCACTGTAATGTCATGCCCTTCTGAGCTTAACTGCTCTGCAAGCGCGGCGCCTACATTGCCGCAGCCTACAATTAATATCTTCATTTTCTGCTCCTATCTGCCTATAGCAACCTAAAATGCTCCAACGCATGATAAATCCCATCCTCGTGCATCGGATCAGTCACATACGACGCCTTCTGCTTTGCCAGCGCCGTCGCATTGCCCATCGCGATGCTGTTGCCCGCGACCGCAAACATCGGCAGGTCGTTAGCACTGTCCCCAAACGCGTACGTATCCTCTACAGGGATTCCCAGCTTTTCACATACCGCAAGGATGCCTGTCCCTTTGGAACAGCCCCTTGGCACAAGCTCCATCACCGGAATATCATGGATCAAAAGCTCATAATCCCCTGACAGCCGCTGCTTTAGCAATTCCATATCAGCATCCTTCGTCGTACAGGAGAACTTGCTCACTTCCCACTGCGCCTCTGTGCCGGTAATCGGCAAAAGCGTATCGCCAAGCTCTTGTTTGAGCCTTGCCACATACGGATCTCCTTCAAAATCCAAAGCGTCTGCATACAGGCGGTAGCGCCCTTCCATAATTACCGGGGCATCCTGCTCTTTTAAAAAAGCAACGGTTCGCCCAACAAGCGCATTGTCAAGCTTTTTATAAAACAAGACCTCATCGTGAAACTCGACCATTGTCCCGCAGCCAGACACAATCCCGTCAAACCCAAGCTCCAAAAGCGCCGGGTTCGTTACATACGCCCGGCTGCGTCCGGTACATATAAACGCGTAATTTCCGTTGTCCTGCAATTGACGGATTCCTTCTATTGTACTTTGAGGAATCACATTGTTGTGGTCTAAAATGGTTCCGTCTATATCAAAAAAAGCAGCTTTTTTCATTTTCCTTTTTCTTTTTATCCTTATTCCTTATTTCCTTATCCGCCTGTACATGTGCTGTTTTTCTCATACATCATATCAGCAGCTTTTGTATTAGATATGGGAAATCTCCAGCATTTTGCGTTTTAGCTGGTTTTCCATATCGGTCAGCTCTGCTTCCGCTTCGCGGCGCTTTTGTCTGCCCTCGCTTTGGATCTTCATTACCTCGTCCAGCGTCGTAATCAGTGTTTCGTTCGTATGCTTAAGCGTCTCCAGATCCACAATGCCGCGCTCCGATTCTTTGGCGCTTTCTATCGTAGCAATCTTTAGCGCGTCCGCGTTTTTCTTAAGCAGCTCATTGGTCATATCCGTCACTTCCCGCTGCGCCCTCGCCGCCTGTGCGGAATGCTCCACGCCGATGGCAATGACCATCTGGCTCTTCCACAGCGGAATCGTATTTACAATCGTAGACTGGATCTTCTCTGCCATCAGCGTATCCGCATTTTGCACCATACGGATCTGCGGCGCCGTCTGGATCGCCACAGTACGCGTCAGCTCCAGGTCATACAGCTTTTTCTCAAACCGCTCGCACAGGTCGGCAAGGTCCCTTGCTTCCTGCGCATCCTCCGGCAGCCCGCTTTTCTGCGCCTTTTGCTGCAACGCCGGCAGCTCCGTCGTACGTACTTGGTGCAGCTTTTTCTTTCCGGCAAGAATATACATCGTAAGCTCTTTAAAATAGGCAAGGTTCATCTCATACATGCGGTCCAGTACGTCGATATCCTTCATCAACTGGATCTGGTGGTTTTCTAACACCTTCACAATCTCATTGACATTTGCCTCCACTTTATTGTATTTCACCTTCATCATGGACAGCTTGCTTTCGCCTTTTTTCAAAAAGCCAAAAAATCCCCTGGACTCTTCCTCTGCGTCAAAGCTGCGCAGCTCCGTTACAAGCCCGGCGATCATATTTCCAACTTCTCCCATATCCTTCGTACGGACGTTATTAAGCGCCCGTTCAGAAAAATCCGCCAGCTTTTTCTGCGTCCCGACGCCATAATGCAGCACGGCGCCGGAATTGCGCAGGTCGATCTGTTCCGCAAACGCATCTACCTGCTCCCGTTCCTCCTGTGAAAGTATGGAATCATTTAAAATCTCCTTTTTTTCCGGCTCCGGCTTTTTCTCCGGCTCCTTTGGCGCCGCGTCAAAAACGAGCGTCGGCGCTGCCGCTTTAAAATCTTCAAACTGGTCTGTCAATGTCTGTCTCCTCCTAAGTTAAAATCCTTTTCTCCGGTCAGGCCTTCCTGCGCCATCATCGTTTTCATTACCGAAATATCCGATGAAATATCCCACGCCGTATCTTCAAACAAGCCGTCCAAGAGCTTTTCAAACGCGCTGTTGATCGTATCCAGCGTCTCCTCAATCTCCCGCTTCGTCGCAGAAATATTTTCTCCGGCAATCTCCTGCCTGTCCAGGTCAATGTATGCATTCAAAAGCTTGGTTGTCGTCGGCAGGTAATAATCCATAAATTTATGCAGGTCGTCCGCGCTTTCCGGCACCTTCTCCACCTGCTCAAAAATCCGGCGCATAATCGACTCCAGCCTTGAGAGCTTGTAGCTCATCTCCTCGCTACGGATTTTTTCATTACACTCATGTACCATGCGGATATACGCATTGCCGTCCTTTAGGATTTTCGCGCTCTTTTGCTGTCCAGCCTGCTCCTGCTGTGCCTGGAGCTCCTGCTCCCGGCGCTGCCTTGCCTGCTCCGCCTGCTGTCTTGCCTGCTCCTTACTTTGCTGCTCCGCCTGCAAATACTGCTGATAGACGTCCTGCGTCAGCATAAACGTCGTCTGCTTCTGGTCCAGCCGCCCCTGCGGGAACATATGTTTTTTCATCATCCTGTGCAGGTCGCGCAGCACCTCGTCCCGGCGCTGCCCGGTCTGAAACGCCAGCTCCTCGACCGCAATATACCCCCTCGTGCCAATCAGCCTTGCATAGCGGTAAAAACGGTTGACCAGGCTGATCTTGCGGCTGCCGCGCACAATATCCGTCACGCCAAGCACGGTTAAGACCCCAAACACCGCCGCCAGGACCACAGCCGTAGTGCCGCCCTGGGCAAATGCAAGAATCATCATCACAAGCGCCGTAATCCCAAAGCCGCTCGTCGCCAAAATCCCCCATGCCATCTGCACCGGCCCCAAGATCCTGCCCGCCGGCCGCTTTGTCACGGATGCAGGCATCGCCATAATCTCCGCCTGCGTCACCGCGGCATCCTTTTTTCCTGCCCGCACTGGATTTTTCATCGGGTTTTTATAAATAGAAGCGTATCTGCTGTCGTCCCTGCGGTGCATACGTTCGTACTCCGCCTGCCCTTTTCTCGTATACATGGTCTTTGCATACTGGTGCGTCGGATTGCCGTAAGTCCCTCTTGAGGCTTCCTCACGTACCTGGCTGACGACACGGTTGACTGTATTTGTTACATTTTCGCTCAGGCCCTTGTAATCGTTTCGATTGACCGCGTCTGCAACCGCATCCAGAATATCTCCGCCTGCACTGCATAGATCCTTGATATCCATGATACCACCTGCCTTTTTCCTGTTTGGTTTGTTGCCTGATTGCTTGTCTGCCATTATTATAAAAGAGACAGGGGAATTGTGCAACAGGTTTTTTAGACACTTCGTGCAACTAATTCGGGGGGGGGTGTTGCGTTTTTGTGCGTATGGGACGCTGGGAGAGGGGATGGGCACGCCCTGGCTGCGTCCGTTCCAGAAGGTTAAGAAGCCCTAAGCGTCCTGCGGTTACGCTGTGGCACCGGACGGGCGCGGCACCTAGTT
>CAMUPC010000175.1 GCA_947090545.1 uncultured Eubacterium sp.
CATTTTGGAACCGGAACAGGAAGCAAGCCCCGCTCCCCTTCCTCCAGCGTCCCCTACTGAAAAATCCCCTAAACCAAAAACCGTTATATATCCTGCCTTTTCAGCACAAACGCCGCTACCCCCGCATAAACAGCCAAAAACCCAGCACCAATCGCATAAACATAAACATCCCCACTAGAAGCATAATGATCCGGCGCCGTACTCATCGTAACATAAATCGAATACTTCAGCCACCCACCAATATGCAGCTTATCCAAAAGCATATACACCGGCATTACAATCGACCCCGTACCAAACAACACCGCAGCTAACGCCCCCGCAGCCACACTTCTTGACAAAATGCACACAAGAAGCATCAGCGCTCCAAATGCTGTCGTCATCAGCCAATTCCAGCTTATATAATAAGCCACATCCAAAATCCCGGCAGCAGCCACAACCTTTCCAAAGACCCCGTCCAAAAACAATACAAACAGATACTGCCCCACAAGATAGCACAAGCTGACAATTCCCGCAGCAGCAATCTTGCTTCCCACATACAAAGCACGGTTTTCATGCAGCGCCATCGTGTTTTTCATAAATCCGCTCTGATAATCCATACAGACAAACAGCATCAGCCAGATGCCAAAAATCACGTTGTAATTCCCGCCGTTTAATCCCATCTGCCGATACAGCCCTAACATGTCAAGCCCTGCGATTGTGCCGCTTTCCTTTATGATCTCGTCTGCCGACAGGTCAAATCCGAGTTTGACCGCAACCTCGCATCCCTGCGGCGTCTCGAACAGCCATACCATAAAAAAGGTCGCGGCTGAGGCAAGCAGTAAAAGCCCGAAACATACATACACCGATCGACTTCTTTTGATCCGGTACAGATCCATCCGCAGCAAATTAAACATGCTCCTGTCCTCCTTCCATACGTTCCAGAAAATATTCTTCCAAATCCATATGGTGAAACCCCGACGCATAGACCGCGACCTGATGCTCCACCAGCTCCTGGACCAGCTGTGCACCCTCGGTACACCCATAAATATGAAGCGTCCGGCTGTCCGCTGCCTCTGCCTGTACAGACGGAAAAGCTTCTTCTAAAAGCGGCAGCGCACGCCGCACATCCTGTACTTCGATCTGAAAATAATCCCGGCACCTTGCTTCCAGCTCTTCCTTGGAGAGCTGCTCGACCAGTTCTCCATTTTTAATAATTCCATAATTCGTGGAAATCTTGCTCAGTTCTCCTAAAATATGTGAGCTTATCAGAATCGTCTTTCCTTCTTCATGCAGCTTCACGATCAACTGCCGAAGCTCTCTGATTCCCTCAGGGTCCAGCCCGTTGATCGGCTCATCCAGGATCAGCAGGTCGGGATTTCCCAGCAGTGCCAACGCCACGCCAAGCCGCTGCTTCATCCCCATCGAAAAATGCTTTACCTGCTTTTTCCCGGTGTCCTGCATCCCCGTTACCTTTAGCACCGCATCCACACTTTTTTCGTCCGCAATGCCCATGCATTTTGCTTTCATCACAATATTCTGCCTGGCTGTCATATTCGGATACAGCCCCGGTGCTTCGATCAGGACGCCGATCCTCCTGCGGATCACAGGATCGCTGACCTGCCTGCCGAACAGACGCACCTCTCCCTCCGTCGGCGAGGCAATGCCGCTGATCATCTTTAATGTCGTAGATTTTCCGGCGCCGTTTTTGCCGATAAATCCATAGATCTCGCCTTCGCGTACTTTTAAATTCAACTGTCTGACTGCTGCCTTGCGCCCATACCGTTTTGTCAGGCAGATCGTTTCCACCGCGTATTCTTTTTTCCTTTCCTGTTTCCCGGCGGCGTTTTCGTTTATTTTTTCCCGTGTCAAATGCTGCACTCCTTTCCTGTCTGAAACACTGTCCGTTTTCCGGCTCTCTCTTTTGCTACAGGCAACAGTATAAACATCCTTATTTTAAAAAGTGCTCAGAAAAGATTAAGAAAGTATAAAGTTTGCCAGCATACCGCTCAGGAAAGCTTAAATCCGATCCCCCACACTGTCTGAATATACGTATCCGTACCGCTCTTTTTTAATTTGGAGCGAATATTGCTGATATGCACATGGATCGTCTTATCCTCTGCCAGATAAGTCTCTCCCCATGCATACTCATAGATCATCTGCTTTGTAAACACCCGTTTGGGATTGCGGATCAAAAGCTCCAAAATCAGAAATTCATGCCTTGTCAATTCCACCAGCTCACCGCCTGCCATCATCTCCTGCGTATCTGGATTCAGCGTCCATGCGCGGTAGACATACCTGTGATGCATATACGTTTCCTGCTTCTGCCATTGATCCCGCTCTGCCTGAGGCTCTTTTGCGCCGCGCCACTTCCGGCGCCGAAGCTGCACCTGGATGCGCACAAGCAGCTCCGGCAAATCAAACGGCTTGCACAAATAGTCATCCGCACCGGCTTGGAGCACCTCCACCTTACTGTCCAGCCCGCTTTTTGCCGAAAGCACGATTACGGGGCATTTCTGTGAAAAATACGGCACCAGCTCTTCCCCCGCAACACCCGGAAGCATCAAGTCCAGCAGCACAAGATCATATTCTTGCATCGGAAACACCAGCTTCGCCTCGCTGCCGGAAAAAGCCTGCGTACACCCGTATCCGTGATTTTCCAGATATTCCCGCAGCATTTCGTTATTTTTTGCATCATCCTCTACGATCAAAAGCCTGTGCATGTTGATTTCCTCCGTATATTGCGCTTGTCTGTTCTTTTGTATTTTATGATTTTTTCTGTTATTTTGCAATGCAAAATCTTATAATACGTTCTTATGGGCATCCAGCGTGATTTAGCATATATAGAAAATGAAAAACCAGGAAAGGTTTCAAAGAAACCTCTCCCGGTTTTTCAAGATCTGCAAAGCACTATCTGTGTTCCATGTTTACAATATCCATTTTTTTATCTTAGTGCAATACAGCTATGCCTGTATTCATTATCCAAGTAATGACAGTACACCCTGGTTGGACTGGTTTGCCTGTGCAAGCATTGACTGCCCAGCCTGTGCAAGAATATTGTTCTTGCTGTATTCCACCATTTCTGTAGCCATATCGGTATCGCGGATGCGGGATTCTGCTGCTGTTGTGTTCTCAACAACGTTATCCAGGTTCGCAATCGTATGGTCTAAGCGGTTCTGTACAGCGCCAAGTGCGGAACGCTGTGCGGATACTTTGGAGATTGCATCTGCGATTGCGTCGATTGCATAGGTTGCTGCAATGCCGCCGTCGTTGATATTTCTGCCATCTTCATCCTTGCCGATGACGTCTAAGTCTTTGATGCCCAGGTTTGCAGCGCTCATTGCTTCGATTGTAACGCCGATCTTATTTGTCATATCAGCGTCTGCCCCAACGTGAAGGTTGAAGAACAGCTCTTCTTTTACGGTTGTGCTGCCTTTTGTAATCGTAAAGCCGCCCTTGCCGTCGCTTGCAACAGTTGCCTGCTTATCTGCGTCTGCGCCGATGCTGCTGGCTTTCTGTAATTCTTCTGCCATTTTTTCGTAAGCTTCGGCTGCGGTGATTGTTTTTTGTACACTGTCGTTTCCTGCTGGTTCACCGATATCGCCAATGACTGTTACATCTGTAGCCTGCCCTGTATATTTTACTACATCTCCGTCATGAATCTTTGCAAGTATCGAATCTTTATGCAGTTTAAAGGAATCAGCATCCTCCTCTTCAGTATCATCAACAATCGTCCATTCCTTTGCATCTGTGCCCTTGCCAATCGTTACCGTATTTCCTTTTGTTAACGCACTGATAGCATCATAGACATCTTTAGCAGACTGTGGATCTGCAACAGCAGTTGTTGTCTTTCCATCAATTGTATAGCTGTCCCCTGCCTTAATTGTATATGCTGCTGCTTCACCAAGAGCCTTCTGAGCAAGAGTAGACAACTTTTTATCCGTTGCGCCTACGGAACTGACTTCATTCTCTCCATATGCAAGAACAACCTGAGTAGCAGTTGTAATGGCATTACTAGCTGCTCCATCTTCTTTGACACCCTTAAAGCTTGTTGCAACTACCTGGTCGCCTCTCTCTAAAGCTTCTTTTATCTTTTCCTTTAAATTAGCTGCCGTATCCTGGAATTCCTTGCCTGTCGTTCCGTCCTGATTTGCTGCTGGCGTACCAACCTTATAAAGCACATCTCCAATTTTAAAGGCGCCATTCGTAGTATCTAACGCAAGATCATCCAATGAAATCTTGTCTGTTACTGTAAATGTTTCACCATCTTCACCAACTGTAAAACTGTCTCCTGCCTTCAATTGCGTGGTTCCATCAATGACCCCGCCGGTCTCAGCTACATCTGCATATCCGTCTGTGTCATTACGCATCTCTTTAGGATTCAGCACCCCGTTAGTACCACTGCTCTTCCCAGAACCAGAACCGATCGTATACTCTTCTCCGGCAATCTTAATCGTATCGCCATCTTCCAGCACCTTTGTAAACGTAGCCGTAGACCCATTATCCACTAACTTTCCGTCTAACCCTGCGTCATGCGCGTTCAGCTTCTTTTCTACCGTTGTCCCTGCTTCTTCGCCCTTTAACAGATACGTCTCGTTAAACTTGGTCGTCTCGGATACGCGGTCGATCTCTGTTGTAAGCTGGTCAATCTCTGCCTGGATCGCGTCGCGGTCTGCTTCGGAATTGGTGCCGTTTGAAGCCTGCACTGCCAGCTCGTTCATACGTTGCAGCATGGAATGCACTTCTGTCAAAGCGCCTTCTGCGGTCTGTACTGCGGATACGCCGTCCTGTGCGTTTGTTGACGCGCGTGTCAGCCCCTTCATCTGCTTGCGCATTTTCTCAGAAATCGTTAAGCCTGCCGCGTCGTCTGCCGCGCGGTTGATCTTGAAGCCGCTGGAGAGCTTTTCAGACGATTTTGCCTGTGCGCTTGTTGTTACGCCAAGCATCCTGTTAGAGTTCATTGCTGTTAAATTGTGTTGTACTACCATCGACATAATATTTACCTCCGTGTCTTTTCTTTCCCCTTGTGGAATCCGTTCCTGGGGATGTTTGTTTGCCTGTTGACAGTTACTTTATAATCAGCAGGGCGCCAAAAGCATTTTCCGCTGTGCAAAAAGGCACTCCTGCAAATTACCAAAACCTATTTTAAGCTGCATGATAATACTGCTGTATCGTTAAGCCGCCGCATAATAGCAGCGTGATAAGGCTCCTCCGCCCGCATTATGCCCGCTGCCCGGCGCGTGCCCGCCTGCGCTCCTCCATCAGCACGGCGCGGATCTTTTGCTGCGCTTCTTTGGAAAGCTCCCGCTCCTTATAGTGCTTTACAAAATTGCCCGGCTCTGTTTCCGCCATTTTCTTTTCCAGCGCAGAGCTCCTTGCAATATTCATGCTTCTTGGCGCATCGACTAAGATGCGTAAGTTGTTGGCGCTCCCTCCGGCAAATACGACCTTGACCTCGTCGCCGATTAATAAGTATTCGCCTGGTTTTACAGTCAGTTTCAGCATAAGAACCTCCTTGTTTTTGTTTTCATATCCAAATGAAGCCTGTAAAATGCAACTCTTTATCGAAAGTGTTGCATTCTGGCGGATTATGACGGAAAGTGGCTTAAATTCAAGGTTTTTGATTTTGCGCTCGAATTAAAAAAAAGAGAAAATATTTAAAATTGGGGGTTAAGTATTGCCCGGAAGTGCCGATATTAATAGTGTCAAAAGAAAAATGCAACATTTTCGATAAAATGTTGCATTTTTCTTTTTTGTATTTGGTTCATGCAGGACTCATACACAGGATTCAGCAAAGGAGAAGCCAACCGGATGCTGAAAAAACATTGCAGCCTTTGAGGATAACAAAAAAAGCCGGAAAAGGTTCCAAAGGAACCTTCCCCAGCTTTTCAATGCCTGCAAAGCACCATCTCTGATCCATATTTGTAATATCCATTGTATGATGCTTCTTATAGCCGTACTTATTACAATTATCCAAGTAATGACAGTACACCCTGGTTGGACTGGTTTGCCTGTGCAAGCATTGACTGCCCAGCCTGTGCAAGAATATTGTTCTTGCTGTATTCCACCATTTCTGTAGCCATATCGGTATCGCGGATGCGGGATTCTGCTGCTGTTGTGTTCTCAACAACGTTATCCAGGTTCGCAATCGTATGGTCTAAGCGGTTCTGTACAGCGCCAAGTGCGGAACGCTGTGCGGATACTTTGGAGATTGCATCTGCGATTGCGTCGATTGCATAGGTTGCTGCAATGCCGCCGTCGTTGATATTTCTGCCATCTTCATCCTTGCCGATGACGTCTAAGTCTTTGATGCCCAGGTTTGCAGCGCTCATTGCTTCGATTGTAACGCCGATCTTATTTGTCATATCAGCGTCTGCCCCAACGTGAAGGTTGAAGAACAGCTCTTCTTTTACGGTTGTGCTGCCTTTTGTAATCGTAAAGCCGCCCTTGCCGTCGCTTGCAACAGTTGCCTGCTTATCTGCGTCTGCGCCGATGCTGCTGGCTTTCTGTAATTCTTCTGCCATTTTTTCGTAAGCTTCGGCTGCGGTAATGGTTTTCTTGTTGTCTTTGACACGTTCTCCGATATCGCCGATCACTGTTACTTCACCAGCGTTATTCGCATCTACTACATCACCATCATGAATTTTAGCAAGGATCGCTTCTTTTGTAAGCTTAAACGCTTCTTCATCAGCATTTTCTTCGCTGTCAACAATCGTATATGTGATCGCATCCTGTCCAGAGCCAATCTTAACAGTATTGCCAGCCACTAATGCCTGAATGCTGTCGTATACGTCTTTTGCTGCTGTCGGAGTGGAAGCTGTTGCAGTCGTAGTAACTCCGCCCTTTGTAACGCTGTCGCCTGTACCCAGGGTAACCGCTGTCGTACCGCCTGCGCCATTTGTGGAACCAGCTTTTGCAACCGTTGCGGCATCTAATTTGCCTGTAACAATTTTCCCTGTACTGATTTCTCCCTTTTCCAAAGAAGCTACGATATTGATACCCGTTACCTTTGCTGTACCGCTTGCAGTAGTTCCATCCTTTACCTGGTTAACTGTTACGCCTGTAGTATCAGCCTGTACCTGTTTTCCTTCTGCTAAAGCTTTTTTAATAAACTCTGCGGCTCTATCCGCAGAGATATTGCCATTAGTTCCATCATCGGCAGCAGTGCCTGCTGCTGTTACTTTGATTGTCTCGTCACCAATGGTAAACTGATCGTTTGCTGTAAATGTAATGTCATCGACTGCAAGCTTATCCACTAACGTATAAGTAGTTCCATCATAAGTAACGCTGTCGCCTGCTGCCAACTGGGTAGCTGCATCAAATGGAGCTGCTGTTGAAACTGCATACCCGTCTGTACTGGTATTCATCTCTTCTGGCTTTAATACCTTACCCGTAGCCGCACCCGTCTTTTTATCCGGGTCGCCGATTGTATACTCTTCTCCGGCAATCTTAATCGTATCGCCATCTTCCAGCACTTTTGTAAACGTAGCCGTAGACCCGTTATCCACTAACTTCCCGTCTAACCCTGCGTCATGCGCGTTCAGCTTCTTTTCTACCGTTGTCCCTGCTTCTTCGCCCTTTAACAGATACGTCTCGTTAAACTTGGTCGTCTCGGATACGCGGTCGATCTCTGTTGTAAGCTGGTCAATCTCTGCCTGGATCGCGTCGCGGTCTGCTTCGGAATTGGTGCCGTTTGAAGCCTGCACTGCCAGCTCGTTCATACGTTGCAGCATGGAATGCACTTCTGTCAAAGCGCCTTCTGCGGTCTGTACTGCGGATACGCCGTCCTGTGCGTTTGTTGACGCGCGTGTCAGCCCCTTCATCTGCTTGCGCATTTTCTCAGAAATCGTTAAGCCTGCCGCGTCGTCTGCCGCGCGGTTGATCTTGAAGCCGCTGGAGAGCTTTTCAGACGATTTTGCCTGTGCGCTTGTTGTTACGCCAAGCATCCTGTTAGAGTTCATTGCTGTTAAATTGTGTTGTACTACCATCGACATAATATTTACCTCCGTGTCTTTTCTTTCCCCTTGTGGAATCCGTTCCTGGGGATGTTTGTTTGCCTGTTGACAGTTACTTTATAATCAGCAGGGCGCCAAAAGCATTTTCCGCTGTGCAAAAAGGCACTCCTGCAAATTACCAAAACCTATTTTAAGCTGCATGATAATACTGCTGTATCGTTAAGCCGCCGCATAATAGCAGCGTGATAAGGCTCCTCCGCCCGCATTATGCCCGCTGCCCGGCGCGTGCCCGCCTGCGCTCCTCCATCAGCACGGCGCGGATCTTTTGCTGCGCTTCTTTGGAAAGCTCCCGCTCCTTATAGTGCTTTACAAAATTGCCCGGCTCTGTTTCCGCCATTTTCTTTTCCAGCGCAGAGCTCCTTGCAATATTCATGCTTCTTGGCGCATCGACTAAGATGCGTAAGTTGTTGGCGCTCCCTCCGGCAAATACGACCTTGACCTCGTCGCCGATTAATAAGTATTCGCCTGGTTTTACAGTCAGTTTCAGCATAAGAACCTCCTTGTTTTTGTTTTCATATCCAAATGAAGCCTGTAAAATGCAACTCTTTATTGAAAGTGTTGCATCTTGTCAAACGATGTCAGAAAATACTGGAAAATCAAGGTTTTTGGGATAGTGTCATGAGAAAAATGAAGAAAAAATTTTTTGAAATTAGGGGTTAAGTATTGTCTGAAAGTGCCGATATTAATAGTGTCAAAAGAAAAATGCAACATTTTCAATAAAATGTTGCATTTTTCTTTTTTGTATTTGATTCATGCAGGACTCATACACAGGATTCAGCGAAGGAGAAGCCGACCGGATGCTTATTTTTAAATCTATACGTAACCAGAGGAGTCTAAAATTAGCTCCTGGCTTAGCAAAAACATTGCAGCCTTTGAGGATAACAAAAAAAGCCGGAAAAGGTTCCAAAGGAACCTTCCCCAGCTTTTCAATGCCTGCAAAGCACCATCTCTGATCCATATTTGTAATATCCATTGTATGATGCTTCTTATAGCCGTACTTATTACAATTATCCAAGTAATGACAGTACACCCTGGTTGGACTGGTTTGCCTGTGCAAGCAT
>CAMUPC010000176.1 GCA_947090545.1 uncultured Eubacterium sp.
AGGATGCCTAGGGATTCTTAACCTTCTGGAACGGACGCAGCCAGGGCGTGCCAATCCCCTCTCCCAGCGTCCCCCGCACACAAAAACCCCCAACCCCACCATTAGGAGAACTTTATGACAAACGAATACCTGCACTACGCCACCCGCCTAAAAACCCAAAAACTATTTGAACTGGAGGACATCTACCAAACCCGCTCCGCCACCTACACCCCCATCCTTCAAAACCACTTTCGCACCATCTGCCAAACCATCCAAAAAATGCAGGCAAACAAGGAATTGGGCGAGCTGTCTTACCTGGAATACACACTCTTATATACAAACCTGATTCACGGAGATCACACCGCACAGGTACGTGCCTATGGCAAAGACTGGTACTTTGACCCGCGCCAGTGTACCGTAGGCAGCCTTGACCTGTCCTTTTTCTTTATCAAATACAAAGAGCTGTGGGCAGAGCTGATGTCCTGCCGCAAACGGTTTGCGGGTGCTGTCTCGGCACAGGAGGCAATTGCCTTTCTGCTCTCCTGCGCCGCGTCGTTTTTTCAATATATTGCCGCTGCGTTTCGTTTTTCGATCCTGCCTTGTTTGCGGGAAGAGCCGTTTCTTTCCGTCCGGCGTGCAGATCCGTTTGAAATCAATGTCGGTGAATATATGGCTTTTACCGAAGCTGTCTACAAAGAAAACCGCACGCGTACTGCGCAAAAAACGCTGGACTGGTTTTCGCTGCGCCTAGAATTTGCCTATGCATATGAGGATTTTTCCGGGCTGGCTCTTCCAAGCGCCGACCTCTCGGAAATTGACCTGCGTTATGCAGATCTCAGCCATGCGGTGCTGCACGGGGCAGATTTTCAGGATGCCCTGCTGTTTGGAACCAGGTTTCGCCATGCGAGCCTGCGGGATGCGGATTTCCGGTACTGTCAGCTGCACGAGGCGGATTTTACTGGGGCAGATTTAACAAATGCGAGCTTTCGTGCCACCGAAGGCTTCCGGGGTGTGCCGGACTGTACAGAATGGCTTTTTCCTGGCTACCGCAGTATCTGTTTTCACAATGCCAACCTCTCCCATGCGGATTTTACACGCACAAAAATCCGGGATGCCGACTTTACCGGAGCGATTATGGACGGCACGATACTGGAACGGCATACAGCTAAGCGGCTTGCACTATCAGCCGAACAGCGAAAGGCGGTGCGGATCATTGATTCGTAACGATCAACATAGGGATCAGGCTGGATACAAAATAAGAGTGTGCTGTGACTGAATGAACAGGATAAGAAAATGCATTTGATTTCATTCCGGCATATACAGAAAGGACAATTATGGATTATTTTCTGCTGAAACAATCGGGTACGGTTTCCATCCCCAAAGCATCCGTTTCGGAAGCCTCAGATCCCCTGGCGCCTTCCGTACGGGTTATGGATCATGTCGATCCTCTGGACAAGTTTGATTATATTTCGCGTGAGCATCTCATCAGCGACCGGCTCAAGCTCCTGCTGGAGCTGTATCTTCCCCGCCAGGCATGGCGCGCATGCGTATTTATCGATTCTCAGAGAAAGGAGCAGAAAACGTTCTGGTTCCTGCCTGCCCTGACCTACCGTCCCCAGCGGGTCACTGCCGCTTCCAATGGGATGCCGGCTGCTGTCTATGTGAAGGAACAGGATTTTGCAAAAAAGGCGCCTGGCATTCTGCGTGTGCGCAGCCCAAAAGGAATGGTATATTACCTTTTGCATCTGTCTGTAGCTGAAAGCATTCTGCGGAGGGGGATCTGCGGACTGGAGCTGGTAAGGCTTGGGGCTGACAAAATGTACACCGGAATACCTGTCGAGGATGTTTGGTAAAATGGGGACAAAAAACATCCCCATTTTCTAAATTAACACTTGCAAATGAAATTTTAAGCACAAAATAAAAGCACTACCAACTGTATAGTAACAATCAGTAATGCCTTTATCCATCTTCTGCTTTTGTTTCTAAGCCATCTCATCCCGCAGCGCATCAATAATATTTTCTTTTCTGATCTTATGTGTCGCATACAGCATCGTTACAAACACAATCAAAAGCACGCCTGCCGCGCTGATGCCCATACTTGCCCACGGCAGCACAAAATCGATTTCGTCCGCGCCGCCCATGGACATGCCGACATAAATCAGCCAGGAAAACAGGATCGAAATAGGGATTCCGGCCGCGAGTGAACGCATCCCGTAAAAGGCGCACTCAAAATTCATCATTTTCTGAAAGTCCCGCTCCGACATCCCGACCGAGCGCAGCATGGCAAGCTCCCTTTTGCGCATCTGAATATTGGTGGAAATCGTGTTGAATACGTTTGCTACCGCAATCAGCGAGATCATAACAACAAATGTGTACGCAAATACATTGGCAATAAAGATCATATTATTGTTCGTATCGAGCAGTTTGGAAAAATTCCATAACCGATATTCTGCTGTGATCTTTTCTTCCAAAATCTGACGTTCTATGTTTTTTACCGCCTGTGCAGGCTGCTTGGAGCAGAAGGTCATCCCTCTGCTGAGGCTGGAAGCCGCCTGCGTCTGGAACCTTTCCTTCATGGAATATGGAGCGGCTGCTGCTAAATAATAGGACGTTTTTTCCTGTACCTGCTTTTCGTCCATCCTTGGAATGATATCAGGAAACACGAGATCTACGAAGGTAAGGCTTACCTCCTGCCCCTGTTCCGGCGCGGGAACGTGATCCTTGACCGGGACAATCACAGCCTCCAGCCCGTCACTCCCGAACAGATTGGCAAATGCGTCCACCTCCTGTACGCGCTGGGTATGGCCGTCGATTTTCGCAAGCGCAAGCAGCTTTGCATGTTCGCCTGTGTAGTCTTTTAGATCAAGCCCTGCTTTTTCCACCATGGCAGCATACGTATCGTCGTCCAGGAAAAAAAGGCTCATCGAAAGCGCTGTCGTCTCTTCCTGTGCTCCGGCTTCAAGAAGCTGTCTGCCTGGCTTTGAAAGCTCGCTCTCTTCTGCCTTTAGGACATAGGAAAACACATCCTGATAACCGCTCTCTAACACGCCCTCGGTGTTTTTCAGTTTTTCATAAAGCGGCAGCATTACCGTATCGTCCATGCTGCCTGCATCCAGCGCAAGGTCAAATGTCGTAAATACCACCGCCATCTCAGAAGCCTGCTGCAAATCTATCACAAACGCATTGACCGATACAAACAGCACGACGCTTAATACAAGCGACAGTACAATACTGCGGTAGCGTCCTTTGTTGCGTTTAAAGTTTTTTAATGCAAGGATGCCTTCCAGCCCGTAGATCCGTGCCGTTAGCGCAGATATCCTTACGGTTTTCGCGTCTGCCTGAATCTCGTTTGTCTGGCGGATACATTCCATGACCGGAGTGCGCACAGCCTTATGCGCCGGGAGCCAGGCGGAAATCAGGATCGTAAGCAGGCTGATTGCCGCGGCTGCAATAATCGCTGGCAGTGAAAAAACCAGCTCTAAGGAAACATTGTCATACATCACGCCTGCAAAGCTTGTGTTGACCACCTTTAAAACAGCGCCCATACCCGCCAGTCCTACGAAGATTCCTGCCGGTATCCCTATCGCGCCGATGCACAGCCCTTCAAATAAGACCGAATGAAGGAGCTGCTTTGCCGTAGCGCCTACGGACATCAGGATACCGAGCTGATGAATCCGCTCATTTAAGGAAATATGAAACGCATTATAAATAAGGAATACGGAGCCCACCATAATAATCAAAATTACAATCACGCCAACCGCAAGCAGCAGCATCGTAAACAGCCTGTCCTCAGAAAGCCCCATAAATCGCAGGACTTCGTCATTTAAAAAATCTGCATGATGCGCGTCCGCGTACGAATGCACCCGGAACGGATTTGTTAAGGTTACAAATGCTGTAAAACGTTGTGCTAAAGCCGGCTGGACGCTTTTGTCTGTATTTTGCATCGTAATCATCGTATATCCAGGCGCCGTCCGTTCTTCAAAAAACGACCGCTGATAAGTACCAACTACCGTATAGCTTTGCTCCGTCACAGGAAGCAGCGTTTCCTTGCTTCCGCGATAGGGGTCATGCTGGCTGAGTAAGCGTTCTCCTGCCTGGCGGACGCCGACCTGCAAATGCAGCGTATCGCCAATCGCAATCCTGACCCCGCCGTTTACGGAAACACTCATCGGCAAAAGCACCTCGCTGCTGCTTTGGGGCAGCCTGCCGGCAACCAGCTCGATTGGCAGCGCATCAAAGGACTGTTCTGAAAATCCGGCGAAAAACAAATACGGCTTATCGGGATTCTGCCCGCCCTCCAGCCACGCATAGCCGATATTTTCATACGATGCTACATCCGCTACCATGCTGTCAGCCGCCTGCTCCTGCAAAAATACCGCATCCACATCGGTAAACGCAGCGTGCCAGCCGCCTCTTTTTAACGCAGATCCCTGCACCATATAGCTTAAAAGCGATATTCCAAACGAAGTAACCGCCGTAATCAGAGCTGCCGACAGCACAACTCCGATCACTGTCACAAATGTCCGTGCCCGATTCTTTTTTAACCCTGCAAGTGCCGTTTTCTGAAAGATGTTCATGCGCGTGCCACCTGCCTTTCATCCCGCACAAGCCGCCCATCCGCAATCGTAATGATACGGTCTGCCTGCAAAGCAATATTTTCATCATGTGTGACAAGCAGCAGCGTCTGTCCGTACAGGCGGTTGCTCTCCTTTAGCAGCCGGATAATCTCCTGCCCGTTGCGGCTGTCCAGGCTCCCGGTCGGCTCATCGGCGAGCATTACCGCCGGAGCATTCATCAGCGCGCGCCCGATCGCGACACGCTGCTGCTGTCCGCCGGAGAGCTGGTTCGGCAGATGGTTTCTGCGCTCCTCTAAGCCGAGCAGCTTTAGCAGCGCATGTAAACGCTCCTTGTTCACCCTGCGCTTATCCATTAAAATCGGAAGCGTGATATTTTCCACGACATTCAGTGTTGGAATCAGATTGTGGAACTGATAGATCAGCCCCACCTGGCGCCTGCGGAAAATCGCCAGTCTCTCGCTGCTTCCTGCATAGACATCCTGCCCGTTTAAAAAAATCTTTCCGCCTGTTGGTACGTCTACGCCTGCTATCGCGTGGAGCAGTGTTGATTTGCCGGAACCGGAAGAACCGATGATTGCGGCAAATTCACCTTTTTCGACTGTTAATGAGACATGGTCGAGTGCTGTTACTTTGTTTTCTCCTTTTCCGTAGATTTTGCAGAGTTGATCGACTTTTAAAAATTCCATGGTGATAAATCTCCTTTCTTTCTCAGTCATTATAAAATATCATCCTTACATCCTCATGACTTTTTTGTGAGAGATTTGTCATAAATCCTCTTTTAAAAACCGGATCGTAAACACCGCGCCTCCCTGCGGATGGTTTTTCGCGGTAATCGTACCATTGTGGCGGATAATGACCGTACGGCTGATCGCAAGCCCGATGCCGTACCCAGATGCGTTTTCTTGCCTGCCGCGGTAGAACCGTTCAAATACATGTGGCAGGTCGTCTTTTGCAAAGCCTTCCCCGCTGTCATGGATGCGGATTTCATCAAACAGTGGTGTCTGCCTGCATGTCACCGCAATCCATCCGCCGTCTCCTACGCTCTGCATACTGTTCTTTAAGATGTTTTGCAGCGCTTCCGACAGCCAGTTCACATCTCCCTGTATCGTCATGCCATGCGGTACCTCGGTGCGCAGGGTAATCTCGTGCAGCTCCATCGCGATCAAAAAGGGGCGTGCCGCGGCAGTAATCAAGCTGTCTACAGCTACCGGGAGCTTTTGAAATACGGCAATGCCTGCATCCAGCCGGGACAGCTTTAACAGCGAATTTACGAGCCATTCCATCTGGGCAGACAGCTCCGCTGCTTCGTGCAGCAGCACTCTGCGTTCTTTTTCGTCGGGATTTTTTTCTAACAGCGATAAGACCAGGTTTGCGGAGGTTAACGGCGTGCGGATCTGGTGCGCGATATCGGCAAGCGCATCGGCGAGGTGTTCTTTTTCCCTTTTGAGCGCTTCATTCTGCTCCCGGATACGCAGCGTCATTTTTACAATCTCACTCTGCAAAATCGAAAGCTCCCCTTCCTCCTCTTCCTGGATATACAGGCAGTCCGTATTGTGCAGCACAAGGTCGATCTGCTCTGAGAGGCGTGCGAGCCTGTTGTATCTTGCCTTCGTAACTGCTAAAAACAGCGCCCCAAACGCGGACGATGCTCCGACGCAAAGCCATCCGGCACGCGTATCTATCCAAAACCCCAGCACTGCTGCAAGCCCAGCAATGGCAAAAAAGCAGACAGCAAAACGGCGGATTTCTCTGTTACGAAGCATCCTCTTCCCCCAGCCGGTATCCCATCCCCCGCACCGTCAGAATGATCCGTGGCGCGGATGGATTATCCTCTATCTTTTCCCGCAGCCTTTTAATGTAAACCGTCAGCGTATTATCCGTAACAAATTCACCGGACGCGTCCCACAGTTCATTTAACAGCCTGTCTCTTGTCAGCACCATCCCCGGATTGTTTACAAACAACAGCAAAAGACGGTATTCCAATGCGGAAAGCGGGATCTCCCTGCCATCCTTTTTCACAATGCCGCTCGCCGTATCCACATACAATCCCAAAATACAAACCGTCTGGGAAGCAGGCGCAGACCTGCGCAGCGCCGCATTGATCCTTGCGGCGAGTTCGCGCGGACGAAACGGTTTTGTCACATAATCATCCGCGCCCATCTGAAACCCGGTAACCACGCTTGCCTCATCGCCGGACGCCGTCAGAAAAATTACCGGAATCTCCTGAACCTGGCGAAGCTGCGTACAGACCGTAAAACCGTTTCCGTCCGGCAGGGAAAGGTCAATCAGCGCCAGGTCATATTTTCCCGAAACGAACATGGAAGCGGCTTCCTTCTGGTTCGCCGCCCTTGTTACGGTAAACCCTTCGGACTGAAGCAGGCGGGCAAGGTTTTTTGAGATTTCTCTGTCGTCTTCGACGAGAAATATTTGTTTCATTTTGCTCATCTCCTTTTGCATGATTATGTAAAGTATAACATAAAAAACTGACAACGATGTGACTTTTTGGTGAGCGATCTGTCACAATCCAAAAACATGGCTACAGGCACTGCGGTTTACCCAGAATGGAAAATCTATATACTTCTTTTCTCCGATTTGTGGTACACTAAAAGAAATAAAAAGGAACGAAAAAATCATCGTAAGAAATGAAAACAACACTAGAAAGGAACTCACAGCATGGCTCTTATCAAACTACCCGTCGGGCGGTCCAGCTTTGCCGATATCCGCAGAAATGGATATTATTATGTTGATAAAAGCGGACTGATCCGGGAGCTGCTAAAAGCAGAAGGGACACAGGTGACACTGATCACACGTCCCCGCCGTTTTGGAAAAACGCTTGGCATCAACATGCTGGCTGAATTTTTTGATATCCAAAAGGACAGCAGGGATCTGTTTCAGGGACTTTCTGTTGCAGGCGACAGCGAATTATGCCAGCATTGGATGAACCAGTATCCAACGCTGTTTTTCTCCCTGAAAACCGTTGACGGACTGGATTTTTGCAGTGCTTACGCACAATTATCCGCTCTGCTCGCTGAATTGTACAAACACCATTTTTATCTTATGGACAGCAGCCGCATCCATGAACTAGACAAACAATTGTTTTACAAAATTGCTGCCCAAAACGCCAATCTGGTGGAATTAAAAAACAGCCTTTCTTCTATTATAAAGATGCTGTACTGCCATTATCAAAAGCCCGTCATCCTGCTGATGGATGAATACGATGTACCGTTGGCAAAGGCAAGTGAAAAAGGCTATTACGAGCAAATGCTGGATGTAATGAAAGGTATCATGTACGCCATCAAGGATAACGAATATTTAAAGCTTGCCGTCATTACCGGATGCCTGCGTATGGCGAAAGAAAGTATCTTTACAGGCACAAACAATTTTATTTCAGATACCATCACAGGCTCCAGGCTCAATGAATATTTTGGCTTTACCCAGACGGAAGTAGAAAAACTTCTTGCAGACACCAGCCTGTCAGCACACAGCAAAGAAATCAAAGAATCGTACGACGGATACCATTTTGGCGATTATGACGTATACTGCCCGTGGGATGTGATTAACCACGTAAGCAGGCTTTTGCTGCATCCCAACGCAAAACCGTCTAACTATTGGGGAAATACGAGCGACAACGCTGTGATCCGCTCTTTTATCGACCTGACAGGAAGCAGCATAACTAAAAAATTTGAAACGCTTCTTTCCGGCGGAACCGTCGTACAGAAACTGGAGGACGAGCTGACTTATGACAACCTGCATTCTTCCGAGGAAAACCTGTGGAGTATCCTGTATCTGACCGGATACCTGACTACCGCCAAAGACACGCCCGCTTCCAGACAACTGCCACAGGACTGTCTTGCTTTTGTAATACCAAATGCAGAAATACGCAGTATTTTTGAAAAAACAGTCCAAAAATGGTTTGCAGAACAATCCAAAGCATGGAATCGGGAAAAGCTGTTTGCTGCCGTCTGGAGCGGGGATGCACAAACGGTGACAAGCGAAATGGGCAAATTGCTGCGCAGAACGATCAGCTATCATGATTATAAGGAAGATTTTTACCATGCGTTTTTTGCTGGTATTTTTGCAGGAGCAGGTTATGCGGTGGAATCGAATCAGGAATATGGAGAGGGACGCAGCGATATTGTCGTGCTGGATGATGCCAACGACCGGGCGGCTGTTTTTGAGATAAAATATGCAAAAACACCTGCTGCACTGGAGACGGCGTGTGCACGTGCTGTCCGCCAGATTGACGAGCGGGCATATGCAAAGACTTTGGAAGAGGATTTTGCGCATGTTGTATGTTATGGAATTGCATTTTATAAAAAACGCTGTGCTGCCAAGGTTAAAAAAGGGGGGGCAACTGAATGATCAATGATGGGATTTTATTGGCGGGAGGGACGCTGGAGGAAGGGGAGCGGGGCTGGCTTTCTGTTCCGATTCCAAAATGTAAGGAGCCCTAAGCATCCTGCGTTTACGCTGAGGC
>CAMUPC010000177.1 GCA_947090545.1 uncultured Eubacterium sp.
TGCTGGCGGAACGCCAGGGCGAACTAGGTGCCGCGCCCGGACGGTGCCACAGAGTTCCGCAGGATGCTTAGGGATTCTTAACCTTCTGGAACGGACGCAGCCAGGGCGTGCCAATCCCCTCTCCCAGCGTCCCATATGCACAAAACACTTATCCCAGGTTTTACCCCAAAAACAAGTTGCACATCTCTCATCCGTCAGCTATACTATTCATAAACCCATACATCCAAGGAGGCATTCCCAATGAAAAACAAAGACATCATCCCATCCAGGCTGGCAGCATTCTGCATCGCAATGGCAGCAGCGCTTATACTGGCATCATCATCAGGCAGAAAAGAAGTACGCGCAGAAACAAAAGAACTATGGGCCGTTCTCGCACAGGAACCCGGCGATACATACGAAAGCAGCCAAAAACTGGGACTCCCAGTCTGTACAAAAGTAAAACTAACCAAAAATACTATCGTGATCTACGGCACCATACGCGACAACGACAGTGAAAAAACAGGCAAATCAGCAAAGCATACATACAGGCTGGCAGAAAATGTAACGTTTGCAGCAGAAGGCGGCACCGCGCCGGAACAAAAAATGACAAAAAAGAAATTCCGGGCATACCTGAAAAAAGTAAAAGACTCCGGGCTCGGGCTGATCCTGGAATTAAAAGAGAACCAGGTGGTACGTGTGTCCGTTTCAAGCTGACAGCATCAGTAACAGCAGCATACACAAAGAACAGAAAGGATGAAAAAAATGTCCTCAAAAGGTGAACAGGCAAGAGCCTATTTTATGGAAGGCTATAATTGCTCCCAGTCCGTTGCGCTGGCATTTTGCGATGAGATCGGGATTGAAAAAACAAAGCTTCTTCGCATGGTGTCGTCCTTCGGCGGGGGAATGGGCAGGATGCGTGAGGTATGCGGCGCCGTCAGCGGAATGTTTTTCGTAGCGGGCGCCTTATACGGTTACGATGCCCCAAGGGATATGCAGGCAAAAAAAGAGCATTATGAAAGAATCCAGGAGCTTGCCGCGCAGTTTCGTGCCAAGACAGGCTCGATCGTCTGCCGGGAGCTGCTGGGGCTGGAGGGAAAAGATAAAAGCCCCGTGCCAAGCGAGCGGACAGAGACGTATTATAAAAAACGTCCCTGTCCAGAGATGATTGAGATAGCAGCAGGGCTGATGGAAGCGTATATCAAAGAGCATCCAGATCCGTAAGCCCGTCTTTGGACAGACGGCAGACCCTGTCGCAAACCTCGCTGATATACTTGCGGTCGTGAGAGATGCTGATAATGGCGCCTGGAAACTCTTTCAGCAGCTTTCGGATGACCGGGCCGGACAGCGGCGAAAAGTTTCGGGTCGGTTCGTCCAGGATCAATACGTCCGCATTGGAAAGGCTCATTTTTAGCAGGAAGATTTTTGCCTTCTGCCCGCCGGAGAGCTCGCTGATTGTGTGATCCATTTCGTCAGCGGTATATTTGAGCGCACCCAGGTAGGTGCGGATTTTTGTCCGAGTCTCTTTGTCGCCGGACGCGTCTAAAAAATCGACCGGGGTCATGGAAGGCTTTAGCAGCTCCTCGTAATTTTGCGGCATATACTGCGCGCGGATATCTGTCCGTGCAAGCAGTTCCTTGGCAAGCTTGTGCAGGAGCGTTGTTTTTCCAGCGCCGTTTGCGCCGATGATGCACAGCTTTTGTGCGCCGCGCAGATGAAGGCGGATATGTTCGGCAAGCACCCGCTCGCCGTCAGGAGTGCAGAGCTTTTCCAGAGTGTAGTCCAGTATGGTTTTTCCTGCCGGAAGCTTAGAAGATTCTCCGCCGAGCTTAAAAAACAGGGAGCTTTCTTCTTCCGGCATCTGTGCCATCTCCTGGTCCTGGCGGGCAAAACGCCGTTCCATTGATTTGACGGCGTGCATTTTCTTTTTGAGCAGCCGCGCTTTTGCCGGATTTTGTCTGGAAATGCTTGCCTGGGCGTATGCGACGCTCTGATAAATGCGCTCGAATTTTTCCTCGCGCAGCTTTTTTTCGCGGCGGTCATTTGCAGCTATGCGCGCCTGGTTTTCAAACCGGCTGAGCCGTTCGCTGCGGTACTGCTCGTAAGGCATCCGCGCAGCCGTATAGCGGCAGGCTGTCTTGTGCCGAAGCTGTTCGAGATGGACGACGACATTTGCCGTGTGCTCAATCAGTGTTTCATCATGGGAGATATACAGTACGATCCCCTGCCATTCCAAAATCAATGTCTCAAGCCCGGCAAGCGTCTCCAGGTCGATATCATTTGACGGCTCGTCCAGCAGCAGGATATCCGGTTTGGACAGCAAGATCCGCAGCAACTGCGCTTTTACCTTTTCGCCGCCTGACAAGGTGCCCATAGGCTGGCTGCTGTAAAAGAAATCCACACCGAGCGAAAACGTTCCGGCAAGCTGTCCAAGTTCCTTCGGAGTATATTCCCAAAACATCGTTTCTTCTGTGAAATATTCGTACAGGCTTTTTGGGCTGTCTAAGGGCGCAAGCTCCTGCGGCAGATAACCGAGCTTTTGGTTTGCCAGTATCCGCTCCCCGGAAGCCTCACAGTAGCCAGCGACCAAATCCGGCTGCCAGATCCATTGCAGCAGCGTGGACTTTCCGTTTCCTTCTTCGCCGATGATTACGGCTTTATCACCGTTGTTCAGTACAAGGTTAAAATCCTCCAACAGTGATCGCAAATCTTTTTTGTGTACCATATTCAAATGTTTAATCTGAAGCATAGGCGGCTCCTTTCCGCGGCTTTTTTAGAAAACAAAAAAGCCCATTTCCGTAACCGAAAACAGACTCACGCAAAGAAACCCTATCTGCTGTTATTGATTCTGCCTTACGGCAGACAAAAACAAGGAGGGAAAAATCAAGCGGATAATCTAATTCGGTATACGCACTACGCCCGGGTTTTATGTTAGCAATCCAGGCTGTTTTCAGTTGCGAAATCCAAACTAAATTATCGAATAATCATTTTCTCACCTTGCACTTCTGTGCCCTTTCTTTTTGATCAGCCTTATTATACCATATTTTTTTGAAAATGCAATTGTTTTTTTTAAAATTGATTGCTTATTTTGTATTTCAGCAAAGCGTTTGACAACCGTTTGCTATGGTGCTATACTAAAGCAGGCGATTAAAAACATTTGTTGCAAAACACATGATTTTGTTTGGAACAGAAAAGAAAGGAGCAGGAAATGCCGCCGCAAGCAAAATTTACAAGAACAGAAATTATACAAAAAGCTCTGGAAATTGTTCGGACGGAAGGGATGGATAAGATCACGGCAAGAGAGCTTGGAAACCGGCTGAACAGTTCAGCCAGGCCGATTTTTACGGTATTTGAAAGTATGGAAGAAGTAAAGCAGGAGGTAGTGATACAGGCAAAAGAATGTTATCGGGAATACATTGAGAGGGGATTAGGGGAAAAGCTTGCTTTTCGGGGCGTTGGTACAGCGTACATTACGTTTGCAATCGAGGAGCCGAAGCTGTTTGCCTTGCTGTTTATGCAGCCACAGGCTGAGTGTGGGGATGTGACACAGATCCTTCCGGCGATCGATGACAGCTATGAAAAGATCCTGCGGTCTGTACAGGAGCCATATGGATTAGGACGCGCGACAGCGGAGAAGATCTATCAGCATTTGTGGATTTATACGCATGGGATTGCTTCGATGTGTGTGGCAAATGTGTGCAGTTACAGTATGCAGGATCTTACAGACAGGATGACAGAGATTTTTAAAAGTTTGCTGGAGGCAGCAAAAAGAGGGGAGATATAACATGATACAAGTAAAAAACGTACATAAATATTATGGCATAGGGGAAAGCCGCTGTGAGGTGTTAAAAGGAGTTTCCCTTCAGATCGAGGACGGAGCGTTTGCGGTGATCTTAGGAGCGTCCGGTTCCGGCAAATCTACGCTGCTGAATGTGATGTCGGGGCTTGAGACGATGGACAGCGGAAATGTCAGCTATGGAAGCACGAGGCTTGCGGGAATGAGTGAAAAAGAACGGACAGAGTTTCGCAGGGAAAGGATTGGATATATATTTCAGCAGTATTATTTGCTGCCGAACCTGAATGTAGATAAAAATGTTAAAATGGGCGCGGATTTGGCAGGGAACCGGGATTACCGAAAAATAATAGAAGCGGTAGGGCTTGGGAGCAAGCTGTATAAATATCCATATGAGCTAAGCGGCGGCGAGCAGCAGCGGGTATCAGCGGCAAGAGCACTGGCTAAAAAGCCAAAGGTGCTGTATCTGGATGAGCCGACCGGCGCGCTGGATGAGAAAACGGGCAGGCTGGTTTTGGATTATATCAGCCGTTTGCAGAAAGAGTCCCGATTTACCGTTATTATGGTAACCCACAACCAGAATATTGCTCAGATGGCAGGCAAGGTAATCCGTATGAACAGTGGGCGCATTGTGGAAGAATACCAGAATGCAGAGCCAAAATCGGCGTATGAGATCGGATGGTAATTTTTGGTTTGTGTGCAGGTTAAGAAAGGCAGGATAAATACAATGATCATAGGTTTTAAAGATATATTTAAGATGCTCGGGATTTTGCTTGTAAGCTTTTGCGCTGTGTTTGTATGTACTTTATTTTTAAATTACAACCTGGATTTGGCTGGAATCGATGGAGAAGTGACGGCTGGCGCGATGCGGATTTTTTATGATGCGCAGATCATGTCGGGAAAGGTCGTAAGCAGCGTATCGGGCGGATGCCTGCTGCTGACAAGTGTCGTAATGCTGTATTTTTATATTGGGCACTATATTGAGATGCATAAAAAGGAACTGGGTATTTTAAAAGCACTCGGTTATTCACGGATACGGATTGCAAAGGAATTCTGGGTATTTGGCATCAGCGTTTTCGCTGGCACATGTACAGGGTATTTCGCGGCGCATCTGCTGATGCCTCGGTTTTATGAAGTACAAAACCAAGAAGGGCTGCTGCCGGAGTTTGGCGTACAGTTTCACGCAGGGCTGTTTTTGGTACTGTGTATACTGCCTTCGGTACTGTTTTCGCTGCTTTCTGTCTGGTGCGGCTTTCACAAAATGAAAGTATCGGCGCTGGACTTACTGTGCGGCAGGGAACAGGTGAAAGTAAAAGCCGGCGGAACAGATAAGGGCCTGCCTTTTTTGCAGGAACTGAAAAGAGAGACGGTCAGGCAGAAAAAATCGCTTGTATTTTTTATTGCTTTTGCTGTATTTTGCTTTTCTTCGATGATGCAGATGTCCCTTGCGATCGATGAGCTTGCAAGCAAAATGATGTCGGTGATGACGATGGGAATCGGGATGGTGCTGTCTTGTACGATTTTGCTGATCGCAGTCTCCTCTGTGGTACGGGCAAATGGAAAGACCGTTATGATGATGAAGGCATTCGGCTATCGGCAAAAGGAATGTTCGCGGGCGGTACTGGGAGGATATCGTCCCTGGGCGTATCTGGGCTTTGTATTGGGGACAGGATATCAATATATGCTGCTGAAGCTTGCCGTCTCCGTAATCTTTCGGGATGTGGAAAATGTTGCGGCATATCATTTTCATGTATTGGAAATGGCAGTGGCATTTGCAGCGTTTGTGGTTTTGTATGAAAGTACGATGTATGGATATGCAAAGGGGATGAATCGGATCTCTGTGAAAGAAATCATGGCAGAATCGTATTGACGTACCGCTTTGTCTCTGCTACAATGAAAGCACACACTTGCATGGAGGCGGTAAACTTGGACGAAACAAGCCAGAAGATTATAGACGCGGCAATGGCGTTAATCCGCGAAAAAGGCTACGTCGCCACGACGACAAAAGAGATTGCAAAAACGGCTGGCGTCAACGAATGCACGCTTTTCCGCAAATTTCAAAATAAAAAGGAAATCGTTTTGCAGGGAGTCAGCCAGGCGCAGTGGCGTGCCGATATCACGCCAGATATTTTTCAAAATGTTGTCTGGGAACTTTCGGCGGATCTGCAAATGTTTATGAAGATGTATATGGACAGGATGACGCCGGATTTTGTCAATCTGTCGATCGGGCTGCGGGCGCCTCAGCTCTATGAAGAAACAGCCCCGTTTATTCAGAAAGTTCCGCAGGCTTTTTTAACGGCGTTTACGGATTATTTATGCAGGATGCAGGAAATGGGAAAGATGCCGGAAACGGATGTGGATACGCTTGCGGTCACGTTTTTTTCTGCGGCTTTTGGCTATACGTTTCTTAGGGCATCGTTTGGGGAAGCGTTTGTAAAGTCTGGGCAGGATGCTTATATCAGGAAGAGCGTACAGTTGTTTTTGCAGGGGATTGGCAAAACAGGCGAGTGAAAGATGTGGTAAAACGGTACTGTATAATGCAGTACCGAAAAAAATACCCAAAATGCAAGCAAGTACTTGCATATCTAAGGAGGATGTGATGCAGATGACAGGAGCAGAATTAGTGGTGAAGGCATTGTTGGCGGAACAGGTAGATACGCTGTTTGCGTATCCGGGCGGACAGGCGATTGATTTGTTTGACGCGCTTTATAAAGAAAACGGCATTCGTATCATACAGCCGCGGCATGAGCAGGGGCTGATTCATGCGGCAGACGGCTATGCGCGCGCAACGGGAAAAACAGGCGTCTGCCTTGTGACAAGCGGCCCTGGCGCAATGAATCTGGTAACTGGGATCGCCACGGCTGGCTCTGACAGTGTACCGCTTGTGTGCATTACCGGACAGGTTCCGACCAGGCTGATCGGCAATGCGGCTTTTCAGGAAGCAGATATTGTATCGATTACGAAAAGCATAACAAAATATGCCGTTACTGTCCGTGACCGCAAAGATCTGGCAAGGATATTAAAGCAGGCGTTTACGATTGCGTCATCAGGCAGGAAGGGAGTTGCGGTCGTGGATCTGCCGAAGGATATCCAGCAGGAAACGGGCGATTCGGATTATCCTCCTGAGCCAATGCCGCAAAGCTGCCGGCAAAAAGAGAAGCAGCCGCAGGAGAAGCGCTGCCAGGAGCAGATGAAAAAGGCACAAAACATCCTGTCAGGTGCGAAAATGCCGCTGTTCCTTCTGGGAAACGGTGTCCGCCTGTCAGGTGCGGAACAAGAGGTTACGAAGCTTGCGGAAAAAACAGGTATTCCAGTCGTTACTACCATTCTTGGAAAAGGCGCGCTGCCGACCAATCATCCGCTGTATGTCGGAAATATTGGAATCCACGGCAGCTACGCGGCGAATATGGCTGTCAGCAAATGCGACGCCTTGTGCGTGATAGGGACACGGCTGAATGACCGGGTAACAGGAAACGCCGCCCAGTTTGCATCCGGCGCGGAAGTGATACAGATCGATCTTGCACCGGAGTCTGTATCCCGCGAGATCAGGATTGATCTCTCGATTGCCCTGGATGCCAAAAAAGCAGCATCCCTGCTGCTGGAGCAGGCAGCCGCTTTGGATACCGCGTTATGGCAAAAAAAGATCTCCGGGTGGAAGAGGGCATATCCGCTTGGCAGAGAGCAGAAAAAGAAGAACGGTGTAACACCTTACCGGATTTTACAGGAGATCAACGCATTATTTCCCAATGCCTTGGTTACGACGGACGTAGGGCAGAATCAATTGTGGGCAGCGCAGTTTTTGGAAATTACAGGAGAAAAGCGCCTGTTTACCTCCGGCGGAATGGGGACGATGGGATACGGGCTTCCTGCGGCGATCGGCGCGCAGCTTGCAGATCCATGCCGGAATGTGCTTGCGATATGCGGAGACGGCGGCATTCAGATGAATATACAGGAGCTTGCAACGGCTGTAGCCTATGAGCTTCCAGTAATCATATGCGTGCTGAATAACGGTTACCTGGGAAATGTACGCCAGTGGCAGCAGTTTTTTTATGGAAAACGGTATTCTGGAACACGGATCAAACAGAAAAATAGCTGTTTGCAGGAACGCACATATACACCGGATTTTGTAAAGCTGGCGCACAGCTACGGCGCAGGGGGAATCCGGGTTGAAAAGCCAGAGGAAATCCGCCAGGCGCTGCTTTGTGCCAAAGAGCAGAAAAAAGCGCCGGTACTGATTGAATTTATGATTGAGGAGGAAGAAAATGTACTGCCGATCGTTCCGCCAGGGAAACCGCTGTGGGATATGATAGTATCTGATACATGTTGTCTTAAGTAATATAAACGGCTGCCGCACGGTATTTGGTACCTTCTCTTTTTGGAGCGGCAGCCTCGCTGTTGGTAACAGGATTGTTTAATCCATGCTGATACTGATTCCGCCCCTGCGTTCTGTCGGCTGTACGATGACAGAGACAGGCTGGCTTCCGCTCCATTCAAATGCGTACGATTCCCCGGAAGCCTGGCCGATAAACGTTTTCCAGTTGATGTCTGCCTTGATCTGCGGGTCGCAGTACCCGGACTGGCTGATCCAGCAGATAACAGCGTCCGGGTCTACGGACAGTGTATTGCGGCTTTTGACATTGCTTAAGACGATCGGGTTGCCGTTGGAGAGGACTGCGACATAGGAGTTATTTCCATTTCCGGTCAGCAGTGTCGTTGCAAAGCCTTTTTGAGAGAGGACGCCGCAGCCGAGGAAACGGACTTCGTAATGGCATTCCTGTGTAAAGGCGAGGATATTTTCGGATTCCACAGAAATGGCTTCGCCGGGTGCAAGCTTGTAGATAATGACATGCTGGCTGTCTACGGCGTAATAAGTTACGGAATTTCCATTTAGCATGACTTTCATTAATGGGATATTTTCTCCGGTAACACGCCGGATCAGGGAGCCGAAGGCTGCTTGTGCGAAGTTATTTTGAGGTCCTAGCAGAAGCTTTTCAAATTTGTAGTTTTTTCCGCCTGGGCTGTCTCCGGCAATGAAGGAGCCGGCTTTTGCGATTAGTGTATCGCTGCCGCTGCAAGTTACTTTTAAGGTTAGTTCGTTGATGGTTTCAAAGGTTAGCATAATATAAGATCCTCCTGGTTTGGGTGAAATGGGGTGGCGGGGGGGGGTGCGGGAGGGACGCTGGAGGAAGGGGAGCGGGGGGGGGGGGGGGGGGGGGGGGGG
>CAMUPC010000178.1 GCA_947090545.1 uncultured Eubacterium sp.
ACCTTCTTCCAAGGCCGCAGCCAGGGCGTGCCCATCCCCTCTCCCGGCTGGTTATTGCATGTTCTGCAAAAAGAACGGCTCATAGTTTATACTGCATATTGGGGGGCAAAAGCGTGTTCCATCCGCACGCTTTGAGAATGCTATACGCCATACTACTACAGCGTTGCGGAAATAACGGTGAATACAGTGCCTGAATTTTGTACCAGCGCAAGGCTGAGGAAGAAAGCGATGTTGTTCCTTCGCTGACTGACTATAGTATGCCCTTTAAGATACAACGCAGCGATGGTACAAAAGGCAGATGCTGTATTCACCGTTATTTCCGCAATAATATACTACAGTATATAACGTGCCAACACACACCAACGCACACATTTAATACAACACATGCATGGTACTCGTCGCAGCCCCCACTGTACAGAACCGTCCTTCCTGACTATATGAAATACCGTCCGTATGCCATAAATTATGTAGAGCTTTGGAGAACCAGCCGGAGGAAGGGGAGCGGGGCTGGCTTCCTGTGACTGTGGAAAAATGTTAGGAGCCCTTGGCATCCTGCTGAATAACACAGGGGCGAAGCCAAGCGGCACCTTTAGCTGCTGGCGGAACGCCAGGGCGAATGGTACAGAGTTGCGGAATGAACGGTGCATACAGTGCCTGAATTTTGTGCCAGCGCAAGGCGGAGGAAGGAAGCGATGTGGTTCCATCGCTGACTGACGACAACGCGGCGATGGCGCAAAAGGCAGGTGCTGTATGCATCGTTCATTCCGCAACTCTGTACCAAGTGCCGCGCCCGGACGGTGCCACAGCGCTGCGCAGGATGCCTAGGGCTCCTTACATTTTGGAACCGGAACAGGAAGCCAGCCCCGCTCCCCTTCCTCCAGCGTCCCCCTCCATCACCCCCCATATTTACAAAGGAGCCCCCCCTATGCACATCTTAATCGCAGAAGACGACGAAGCAATTTCCAATTTACTATACCAAGACTTAACCGACGAAGGCTACACCTGCACATGTGCCCAAGACGGCAGCCAAGCCGCCGACCTGTTAGAGCAGAACCCCTGGTTCGACCTGGTTCTTTTAGATATTATGTTGCCGGAAATCAACGGCTATGAACTGCTAGAATATATCCGCCCCATGAATATCCCGGTTATTTTCCTCACCGCAAAAGGATCTCTCAAAGACCGCATCTACGGCTTAAAGCAGGGCGCAGACGACTATATTGTCAAACCGTTCCAGATCGGGGAAGTGCTTGCCCGTATGGAAGCAGTACTGCGCCGCTATGGAAAAAATAATTCCAGGCTGTCGTTTGCCGATGTTACGGTCGACCTGGATTCCCGCAAGGTATTCCAGTCCAGGGCGGGGATCGAGACGGTAATTGAGTTGACGGCAAAGGAATTTGACCTGCTGGCAGAGCTGATCCGCAATCAAAATATCGCGCTGTACCGGGACAAGCTGTATGAAAAAGTTTGGAACGAGCCGTTTTTTGGAGACACGCGTACGCTGGATACCCATATTCAGCGCCTGCGGAAAAAATTAGGCTGGGAAGCGTACATTAAGACGGTTTTCCGTATTGGCTACCGCCTGGAAGAGCCGTAAAACGTGCCGTTCCATCAGCGAATAAGGACAGGACTCTATATGAAGCTAGGCATAAAAATGTTTTTTGGTATTATGATCTTTTTCAGTGCGGCTTTTTTAGGCTGCGGCGCTACACTGATCTCTTATTTTTATGATACCGCGATCGAAAAAGAAGTGGAAAGCACCGCGCAGCTCTACCAATACAATAAGTTTGTGATCCAGGCAGCGCTGATTACGAGAGAGGATGACTGGGCTAAGGCTGCCGCGGACGGTCAGGCGGGTGTTGAATTTCTCGTTTCTGATATGAATGGCACCGTCGCTTTGTACTCCGAGGACGGTTCCCGGCTGTTTACCAGTTTTCCAGAGGAAGGCGCTGATTTTTCCTCGCTGCTTGCACAGGTGCAGCCGGAACGCATCAGCTATCAGTTTCAGAAGATCCGAAACCGGATGTATCTGCTGATCAGTGGCGTCGTAGAGCAAAATAACACGCGCGTTTACTTAATTACCGGCGCCGATGTGCAGAAAATCTTACAGCAGCAGGAACATATCATTCAAAAATTTGGTACGATTTATGCAGCCGCATTAGGAGCCAGCGTTGTTTTAATCTTTTTGTTGTCCTCTCTGCTTACAACGCCGATCAAGCGCCTGACCGCGGCGACGCAAAAGATTGCGGATGGCAATTATGCGGAACGTGTCGCAGAATACGGCAGCGACGAGGTCGGGCAGCTTGCCAGAAACTTTAACCAGATGGCATCTGCGATTGAAGAAAAAATCCGTGAGCTTTCAGACAGTGCCCGGCAAAAAGAGGACTTCGCCGCCAATTTTGCGCACGAGCTGAAAACGCCGCTTACTTCTGTGATCGGCTATGCCGACCGTATCTACAAAAAAGAGCTTTCCAGAGAAGCGCAAAAACAGGCAGCCTGGCATATCTGGAACGAAGGAATGCGGCTGGAAGCGCTGTCCTTAAAGCTGATGGATCTTACCGTACTCGATCATAAGCAGTTTGTGCTGGAAGAAATGGATGCCGCACTGCTGCTTAACGAGCTTGCCTGCGATGTGGAATACTTGATGAAGGAAAAGGGGATTGCTTTTTCCTTCACTGCGCAGCCGGTATACATCAAAGCGGAATACGACCTGTTTAAGACATTGTTTTTAAACCTGATTGACAATGCCATAAAAGCAGGAGCTGACCATATAAAAGTATCCGGCTTTCTTGCCAGCCGCACACCATCCGCGCAGCTCTATGTCATCCAGGTCACAGACAATGGCTGCGGCATTCCTCCAGACGAAATCAAGCGCATTACCGAAGCTTTCTATATGGTAGATAAATCGCGCTCCAGAAAGCTGCACGGCGCAGGGCTTGGCTTGTCTTTAGTACAGAAAATCGCGGAGATACACGCCGGCACGCTGGACTTTGCAAGCGACGGCAGCACAGGCACCACTGTTACGATTTCCCTTACCCCTTTTTTACAGGATACCGGCTATGAGACAACTTCATTTTCAAACAACTGATACAAAAACCAAACCAGCCCCAAAAAGCCGTTTCAAAAAAACCGCGCACAGCACCCAGCTACGCACGCTGCTGCTTGTTTTTCTTGCGTTGCTTGTCGCCTTCGGCGGTTGGTTTTTAACAAAACAATTTTTACACAATCAAGAAGCACGGCTCCTTGCAAGATCCGGGCAGCTCCATGCCGCCGAATCAGGATTTTCCCTGCGCAGGCAGGAAGGCACGCCATCCGGCGACGCGGAATTATCCCCAGCATCCAAACAGGCTGCCCGTACACAAGATCAAAATACACAGAACAAAAACCAAAAATCTGCAACGACAAAAAGCTCCGGCCCAACCGATCCCCTTTACGAAATATCGCTGTCTGAAGATACCACCGCACAGATCCTAAGATGCTGGGCATCTGGCACATCCCTGCTTTCCCGCGATCCGAAAAAAGGCGAGCTTTCGATGGAACAGGCAATCGACGCAGGCGCCTGCTGGATTCAAGAGATGTCCCAAGCAGGCTTCCTTCCCGCAAGCTTGTCAAAAAATAGTTTCCGGGACGTCAGCGCGGCATTATATACATTAGAGGAAAAACCGGATCTTTCTGAGTATCTGCTAAGCCGCTGGATCATCTGTTATACCATCGAGGGCCTCCGTATCACCCTGTCCATCCATGCTGCTACCGGGCAGGTCTGGCAGGCAGAGATCACCGCAAAAAGCGATACCCTGCCTGAACCGCTTTTGACCGAAGAGGAAGCGCTGCTTAAAGCGGCATTCCCGTTTCTTGCCGGCGGCACTGAGTTTATCGAGGAGCTTGCCAACCAAACATACCACATATGCGTAACGTCGGAAAAAAATAAAATAGTTGCAAGCGTACAAAGGAGCCTGTATGAGAACGAGGAAACGAATGATGCAATGGTCACTCTGATGCTGCGCAGCCGGGAATAAGCTGCAAAATAAGCAAACTGCTTCTGCTTATTTTGCAGCTTAGACACATCTTTTGGACATTTTCTTGACATCTCCTTGCTAGTATCCTTCTATCAGGAAATAACCATACAGCAAGGAGGTTTTTATGCCAAAACGAACAAAAACAGCAGCCGCATTTCTCACTTTTTCTTTTCTGCTGACAGGCTGCGCAGACAACGCTCATAACGCCATCCAAAACGCCGCTAAAGACGATTTTGCGGGCAGCGCTAACGAATCTGCATCTGCAAACGCTCCCACAGACACACCAGACGCGCCTGCATCTGCTGCGGATACCGAAGCTATGCTGTTGGAGCACGATGTCCCTCTGCCAAAACCAATCGGCAAAAAAGAAACCGTTATCTCTCTTTTATTAAACGGCAGGCAGGGCGTCGAGCTTTATTCTCATGACACAGACAATACCGTCTATCAATATATCCTGCAAAATGACAAGTGGCAGAAGCACAAATTGGAGTTTCCAAAGCAGCTAACAGATTCTGCCGGGCTGAACCGCTTAGATCTGCTGCGCGGAGAGGACGGGCGCTACTATGCTTTTTATGCGCTGTCCGATGAATCTTACCATCTGGAAGCAACCGACGACCTTAAGACATTTCAGGACCTTACCCCTGCGCAGTGGCACGCAGCCGCCAGCAGCAAGGATTATGTCATACCCGCAAAGGTGCGGGTATCCGAAAGCGGGATCTTATGCGCCATTTTAAAATACGAGGACCTGTGCCGGATGTATGATCTAAAGGACGGCGGAAAGATTCTGGACGAGTTCAGCATCTCTTCCTATAACAGCCTGGAGATCCACCAAAACCAACTGCTTAGCGAAAGCATCGGCAGCAAGGAAAACCAGATCTACGACCTGCAAGCCCGCAAAAAAACGGCAGCATTCAAATGCCACCTGACCAGCCACGCCGTCTATGAAATGATATCTCCGCAGGAAATGTACGCCTGCAACGACAACGGCATCTACGAGCTTACAGACAGCAACTGGCAGCTCTTAGTGGACAGCAGCCTAAATACGCTTGCCGACCCGAATTACAACTGGAAACATATCCGTCATGTCGGCGAACGTATTTATATTCTGTTCCAATCCGCCCAGTCGCTTGCCGACGGCAAAAACAAAGAAGGATTTTCGCTGAAATATTTTGAGCTCAGCACCGATCTCCCGAAAATCGATACCACACTGACCATCTGGGGACTGGAAGAAAATGCTTCCATCAAAAGCACGCTCGCTGTATTTCGCAAAGAACATCCGACCGTACGGGTTGTCTACGAGATCGCATCTGACACGAGTGGCGTCCAGACTACGGACGATATTATCCGCCAGTTCAACGCAGAGCTTTTCGCCGGAAACGGATGTGACCTGATCCTTTTAGACGGGCTGCATCTGGACACCTATACGGACCGAGGCATGTTGTACGATATGGGCAAGGAGCTTGCAGATATAAAATCCAGCCTGCTGCCTGGCGTCCAGGCACTTTTAGAAGAAAACAGCTTTGCCGTTCCTCTGCGCGCCGTTCTCCCGCTTGTAATCGGACAGCAGGAAACACTCTCTGACTCTTTGCAGGACTTTTTGCAAAAAAGCAGCGGACAGCAGCCGCTGGAAATGACGGCGGAAAATATTTTCGACGCCTGCTACCATTTTTTCCAGGAAGGGTTTGCCCTGAACAAGCCCGGCGCTTCCAAAAAAGAAATCACCGCCTTTTTAGAGCTGTGCAAAAAAGCTTCTGAAAACTGGCGGCTTACCAGTACGCCAAAAACCGCGTTTTTATATGACGCACCAGACAGCAGCCGCGATGCTGTTATGGATCTTGCCTGGGAAGAAGCCGATTTTACATTTTCTTATGCATATGGGCTGAACCAGTTTTGCTTTATGCTAGATTCGATCGCCCAGTTATCAGACAGGGGCGTAAATTACCATACTGCCGCAGGCTGTTTTCTTCCACAGGGAATGCTTGCCGTCAATGCGCAAAGCCCGCATAAAAAGCTTGCTGTGGAATTTGTGAAAAAAGCGCTCAGCCAAAAACAGCAGGAAGCAGACCTCTCCAACGGCTTTCCCGTCCATACAAAAGCGCTGGATTCCTGGAACAGCCGCGACAGCCAGATGATGGTCGCAGCCGGCACATGGGACGGGAAATCCTGGAATACACAGTGGCCGTCCAAACAAATGATCCAGCAGTTTTTACAAAGCGTCAAAGACGCCGGCAATCCCGTTTTCATCGACCGCCACACCAAAGAGCTGATCAAGCCAGAAGCTGTGCGCGTCATATCCGGCGAAACATCTGCCCAGGATGCAGCGGCAAGGATCTCAAACCAACTGGAGCTGTACTATGAAGAATAAATCGTCCCTTACAAGCCTGCTCTATCTGCTGCCAAGCCTTTCCGGTGTCGTGTTCTTTGATCTTGCGCCGTTTGCAGACGTGATAAAAAGAAGCTTCCACGACGACATGTGCCGCCGTTTTGTCGGTATGGAAAATTACGCAAAGCTGTTCCAAAGCCGCAGCTTTTTGCTTGCCGGAAAAAATACACTTTGCTTTATCCTGTGCAGCACACCGCTGTTACTGGCACTGTCCTTATGCCTTGCGGTACTGCTGCACCAGCAGGCACAAGCTCACACACCCCGTTCCAGCCTCAGCGCAGCCTACCTGCTGCCGCTCGCGCTCCCCGTAGCGTCGCTGACTGGAATCTGGAACATCCTGTTCCATGAATACGGATTGCTGAACGCACTGTTAAGCTGCTTTCGCCTGCCCAAAACCGACTGGATCAATACCAGCGCGTCGATGCTTGTCGTAACCGCAACGTACCTGTGGAGAAACCTCGGCTATACGACTATCCTATGGCTTGCCGGGCTGTCCGGTATCGATCCGCTGCTCTACGAAGCGGCTGCATTAGACGGCGCGGACACGAAAAAACAGTTTTTTTGCCTTACCATCCCACTGTTAAAGCCTTTGGGCTTTACCGTTTCCGTACTCGCCATTTTAAACACCTTTCGCGTGTTCCGGGATATTTACTTAATCTCTGGCGATTATCCAAATCAAAGCATCTATATGCTCCAGCACCTGTTAAACAACTGGTTCACCAATATGCAGTTCGGCAAAATTACCGCAGCGGCACTCGTGATCCTCTTCACCACCGGATGGCTGGTTATTGGCTTACAGCTCAGCTTTTCCATCCAAAAACAAAGGAGGCATTATGGCCAGACAGATCCATCCGCATAAAAAACATCCAAAAACATACCGCCGTCTGCTGTGCCGTTTCCTGCTTGTGCTCCCAGTAATCCTGATCGTACTGCCTCTGTTCCTTATTTTTGTAAACGCCTTTCTGGAACCCGATGAAGCCGCGCTTACTTACGGCGGCATCCTGGGCGGAAAACGGCTGGCTTCGTTTCTGCTGATCCCCGCAAGGCCAAGCCTTTCGCCCTTTGCCGATTTATTTTTATACTGCCGCCCATTTTATACCATGTTTTGGAACTCCGTCACATACACGGTACTGACCGCCGCCGGGCAAACTGTTACCGCCGTCCCCGCGGCATGGGCATTTGCCAAACTGGAGCTGCCTCTGAAAAAAACGCTCTTTACGATTTATATGGTTATTATGATGCTCCCGTTTCAGGTAACCATGCTGTCAAACTATTTTATCCTCGACCGCATAGGGCTTTTACATACACGCTGGGCATTGATCCTTCCATGCATCTTTTCAGCATTTCCCGTCTTTGTGCTGACACGTTTTTTTAGTGAAGTCCCGCAAGAGCTGATTGAAGCCGCCCGCATCGACGGCGCCAGCCGCCTGCAAGTTTTTTTCCATATCGGCATCCCAATCGGAAAATCCGGCATTACAGCGGTCACTATCCTGCAAATGTTAGAGATCTGGAATACGGTAGAACAGCCCTTGTTTTTTCTCAAAGCCCCTGGCCTGTTCCCGCTCGCACTCTTTTTCCCGTCACTGGCCGCTGACACCTTCGGCAGCTCGTTTGCAGCCGCCATCGTGATGATGCTGCCGCCAGTGCTTCTCTTTTTATACGGCAGGCAGGAGCTGGAAGCAGGCATCGGGCATATCGGGATCGAAAAATAATACACACCAATTATGCAAACAGGGGGGGGTGCTATATGAATAAAAAATATCTTGCCGCATTAGCCGTTTTTTTCGCGGCAATGTATGTTATGATTTTTGTAGAACACTACTTTGAAGCTTCTAAAATTGCAAACGTAGACACCTGCACGGTTGAAAAACAATCGCTGCATCCGGGCAGATATTACTGTGTTCCGGTGAAAGCTGTGCACAAGGATGCGATGGGCAGTTCTTTTGTGTATCTGGTAAAAGAGAAAAAAAGCATCCTGGGGAATGAGCTTGTATGTACTATGAAATATATTGACATTCTTGCCGAAGATGACAACTTCGCTGGCATTGATCTTGCTGGCAGTTCACTCAAAGAATCGGATCTTATTGTCGTGCATTCGGACAGGGAGCTTGCGCAGGGGAGTAAGATCCGGGTGTTGGATTAGAGATGAGGGGGATTTGTGAATGGAAGGACGCTGGGAGAGGGGATGGGCACGCCCTGGCTGGTTTTCGCATGTTCTGCAAAAAGAACGGCTCATAGTTTAACACTGTATGAAGTACTGCATGTATGCCATAATTTATTTAGAGCTTGCAGTAACCAGCCGGAGGAAGGGGAGCAGGGCTGGCTTCCTGTGACTGTGGAAAAATGTTAGGAGCCCTTGGCATCCTGCTGAATAACACAGGGGCGAAGCCAAGCGGCACCTTTAGCTGCTGGCTGTAAGCCAGGGC
>CAMUPC010000179.1 GCA_947090545.1 uncultured Eubacterium sp.
TATGCACACGCTTCATTGTGCATACCCCCTGGCAGTCGATGCGACAGGATTTGAACCTGCGGCCTCTGCGTCCCGAACGCAGCGCTCTACCAAACTGAGCCACGCATCGATCATAATTCAAAATGAAAAGCATCCAACCCACGAAAAGCCCGAAACTTATCACCTGAATTATGTTACCATACAAACTATAATTTGTCCAGTCATTTTTTATATTTTTTCAATTTTTTTCAAATATCCCCACCACTCATATCCCCCACTTCCATCCCTCTTTGCACACACTGCACATTACTCAGCAAAATCCTGGTCTACTTCCTTCTGCTCAATGTACGGTATAAAGCTCATCGGCGTCGTGTTTTCATGGATCGACGTCATATAATTGTGCCAGATATGTCCTGGATAAGAGGAGCCGGTCAGCCCCGGCAGGGTCTGGGGCTGGTCATAGCCGACCCAGATGCTCGTTGTATAGTAGCGGGTATAGCCGGCGAACCAGCCGTCTTTGTTGTCGTTGGTCGTGCCGGTTTTTCCTGCGCATGGCATGTCGCCAAGCCCCAGGCCCCTGGCTGTGCCTTCAGACATGACGGTCTGGAGCATATCTGTCATCATGCGTGCTGCGTTTGATTTGTATATGCGTGTGCCTTCGGCTTGTTCTTTCTTAGCGTTTTTGTTTTCCTCTTCTTCTGTTTCTGAGGTGTATATGAGGTTTCCCTGCGTATCTTCTATTTTAATAATGCAGGTAGGCTCCCGGTAGCAGCCATCGTTTTGCAGTGTGGCAAAGCCCGCTGCCATTTCTAACGGCGATACGCCGATGGTAAAGCCGCCCAGCGCAACGGGAAGCCTTTCGTCTTCTGGGTCTAGCTTTGTGAAATTCATTGCCTTTAAATAGGAAAGCCCTGCTACTGGGGTTAATTCGTCCAGAAGCTTCCAGGCAATCGTATTCTTGGATCTTTTTACCGCGTGGCGAACGGAGATCATTCCTTCGTATACGCCGTCTGTATTGGACGGGCCGTCCTCGACCGGTGTATCTGCAACAAGGGTGTCCGGTGTGTATCCACGTTCCACCATCGGCGTATAGACAAGCAGCGGCTTGATTGCGCTACCTGGCTGGCGGAAGCTTTGATAGGCACGGTTTAAGGTATAGCCTTCAAAATCCTGCGACCTGCCGCCTACGACCGCCGTAACATACCCGGTCGTATTATCAATCGTCACTCCCGCGCCCTGTAGCTTGTAGACGCCCTCGTCGCTTACATCCTGAAAGCTTTCCAGCCCGGTGTCGATGGCATCCTGCAATTTTGTCTGCTGTTTCATGTTAATCGACGTGTAGATCCGATAGCCGGATGTATACAGGCTGCTTTCGCACTCCCGATATGCTTTTGTATATTCACGATTGTATTTTTTCTCTTGCTTTTCTGAATCAAAATAGTACTGGAATTCAAATCCCTGCTGCTTCATCAAGGCACGGACTGCGCAGTAGTTTACAAATGTTTCTACGTAATCATTCTTTTTGATGCCTTTTCTGCGTTTGAGCTTTATTTTTTCTGATTTTGCTTCCTTGGATGTTGTCAGAGAGATCTCTCCCATCTCATACATCGCGGAAAGCATCCGGTTGCGGCGTCCGATTGTATTTTTTTTGTGGTGCACTGGGTCATACAGGGACGGATTGTTTGGGATCGCGCATAAAAATACGGTCTGTGACAGGTCCAGCTTATCGATGCTCTTGCTGAAATATCCCTGCGCCGCCGCCTGGATGCCATAGTAGCCGTTGCCAAAATAGATGTTGTTTACATAAAACTCCATAATCTGATTTTTGGTATATTTTGCTTCCAGGTTGCGGGCAATAAAGATCTCCTCCATCTTTCGCTCCCATGTTACCTCATTGCTTAAAAAAACAGTACGTGCCAACTGCTGGGTAATCGTGCTTCCGCCCTGCGTTACCTCCCCGTTGCGAAACATCGCAATCACAGCACGCAGGATCGCAAGATAGTCAACCCCTTTGTGTTTGTAAAATTTTCTGTCCTCCACTGAGACAAACGCCTTTACGACATTGTCTGGGATGTCTTTATATTCCAGATAATACGAATCTTTTTCGCCTTTATAAGCCTTGAGCAGCTTTCCGTCTGCGCCGTATACCAGCCCTGTCTCCCCTTTGCGAAAAATGCTCTCGTTTGATTTCGCCACCAAAAAGTCTGCATCCTCTTTAAGCTGAGAAATCGTCTGCGCATATCCGCCTGCAAAGTAATAACCCGTTCCTGCCGCAAGCAGCAAAAACAGTAAAAGCTGCAATTTAAAGAAAATCCAAAAGCCGCGATATTTTTTCTTTTTTTTCTGTTTTGCCATGTTTTTTGATCCTCATTTTCTGTTAAAGTACCGGACAACTATCCCTATTTTACACATATTGTCCAAATTTCTCAATAGTACAATATGGCATAAATTTATTTTTCACAATTACCATTGATCTTTTTTCAATTTTTCAGAATTTAGTCACATTTTGCTGTTAGTATATGTTATAATTGAATACTGATTTTGCAAGTATTAACTACCATTTTACAGGAGGATTTATTTTGAAAAAAAAATTTGCGATCTTTTTGCTTGCGGCATGTATGCTTACGGCGTGCGGAAAGAAAGGCCCGACCAAGACAGGAAATGAACCGATCGAACATGCTGTCTATTCGGATGATTCTGTATCCCTGGCGCCTTATACTGGATTAAAGGCAGAGAAGAAAAATTATATCGTGACTCAAAAAGCTGTAGATGATAAAATTCATGAAGAGCTGATGGAGTTTGCAGAATATCGTTCTGTCGACCGTCCGGCAAAATCCGGAGATTATGTACAGACAGACTTTCAGGCATCGATTGACGGCTCTGTCGTTATGGAGGAAGAAAGCTATGATGTGATCCTCGGCGCACAGGAGTACGGGGAGGAATTTGACGAAAAGCTGACGGGTGTTTCTGTCGATGACGAACTGAAATTTTCACTGGATTATGATTCTGATTTTATGGACGTAGAGTGGGCTGGGCAAACTGTTGATTTTGAAATCCGCGTTACCGGCATTCAGGAAGAGCTGATGCCTGACCCTACGGATGCGTTTATAAAAGAAAACACGAGCTACAGCACCTACAAGGAATTTGCAGAAGCGATGCGTACGTCAATTACCGACAGCTATGCGGAGGAAAGCACGCTGGAGCTTCAGGAAAACCTGCTCCAGCAGGTAATTGACAGTTCCAGCATCCTGCAATATTCACAGGAGGACTATAAAGAAGCGCAGGATCGGGTCAACGGTATTTATATGAGCTATCTGGATGTATTTGGAATGAACGATCTGGAAGAAGTCTATGAATTTTTAGACATGACAAAAGAAGACGTCGAAGAGGAGGTACAGGCTTCCCTTTACCGGACACTGATCATCGATGCGATTGTAAAAAATGAACAGCTCTCCGTCTCTGACGACGAATACGACGAAGGCATCCTTTACTATATGGAACAGACCGGAGCCGAATCCAAAGAAGAACTGCTGGAAACATACGGAGAAGAGGAGATCCGCACCACGCTCCTGGAAGATAAAGCGTTAAACTTTTTAGTGAACCATGCACAAATAACAGAGGTTGAAGCCGAGCATGACGATGATTAAACGTATCTCCCACGCAAACAAATCCCAATAAGATAAACAGCCACATGGACTATCTGCTTTTCGCGTTTTATTTTCATCGTAGACTGTCATGTGGCTGTTTTAATTTCAATTTTAATTGATTTACAATTTAATTATCGCTCCCTTAACTTCATATTTTCTGTCTGGATCAGACTATTGTTCCATCTGCCTGCCAAGGAATCCGGCGGCAGTCATAGCAAGCTTGCTCTCTGTCTCACCCATTTTCGTTTTTTCATCTTTATTATAGAGAATGACCGACCCGATTGCATCCCCTTCGCAGATAATCGTACTGATTGCCTGCGATGCATACTCCCCATTGTCATCCAAAGTCACCTTGACAAACTCGCTTTCTTCCTTACTTGCCACCATACTGTTGCGGTCCTCAATGACACATTCGAGCTGATGGCTGATCGGCTTTCCTTCAAAATCCTTCTTGCCATTTCCAGATGCTGCAATGACATGGTCGCGGTCTGTAATACATACCAGCATTCCTGTCGTCTGTGCCAATGATTCGGCATATTGTCCGGCAAACTCGCTGAGCTCGCCGATCGGAGAGTACTTTTTAAGGATAATCTCACCTTCACGGTCGGTAAAGATTTCCAAAGGATCTCCTTCCCGAATCCGCAAAGTTCTTCTGATTTCTTTAGGGATGACGACGCGCCCCAAATCATCTATTCGCCTGACTATTCCTGTTGCTTTCATATGAAAAATTCCTCCATTTACAGATTTTAACTTGATGCTGTTCTAGTATCTGTAAAATGCGGGCTTTTATACATTCCCGCCGTTTGAGGAACACGCCGTTATTTCGATCTTTGTATCTTAAAGCTATCTTTCATTTTTTCCAATTCCTGCTTCTCACATTGATGCTGGCTGTAACGGGCTTTTTCATAAATCAAAATCCGCCTTTGTATCTCATCGTCCAATTTTTCCCACACCTGCACCTTTTTTATTAACTCGTTTTCCTCCTGCATCTGCCATAGCGCATATTCCCATTCCGTCGGCGTCCATGCAGGTGAAATTGCAGATTTCGTACCAAACCTGCACCGGATGCCTTTTCGATACAACCGACGGATTTTCTGGTTGATTCCTTTCTCCTCCTCATGTTTTGCTTTTTGACGCCGTCTGCCCGTCTGTTCTTTGAGCACTGGCGCTTTCCATAAAAACTCGCTTTCATCCGCAGCATCCCTGTGCTGATTGTAAAACCGCTGATACATTCGATAAAGCAGACGGCAAGCCAAATAAAACATACCTGCCGCCGCCAATACAGAACCTGCCGTTAGTAATACCCGTTCCAAAATCTGCGCGAGCGCAGATGTCTCTCCAGCTTCGGCAAAAGGCATCGGCTGCTGCACGCCCTGTTCCGATAATCCAGGCTCCGCCTCTTTTCTGTCAGCAAGCCAGAGAAACAAAAAGATCAGCCCGCGGACGACAAGGCGCAAAAGCTCTGCGGCGCCTTCAAAGAGGACACCGACTGGCAGGCGCGTCATCAAAAGCATTCCTATGGCAAAAAAGAACAGAAAAACTCCCAGTATCATCCGATTTAGATACCTGATCTGTCCTGCGGGGAGGTTTTTTATCTTGTCATTTGTTTTAAAAAAATCAGCCGTGCCTGACACATTTCGATATACAGCAAATAAAATCAGGAATAAAAAAGCTTCACAAATATAGATTCGCACCGTATAAAAACGCTTCATCTGCAATCCAACAAGATACAGGACAAAAAACAGCAGACAGGCGGCAGGCGGCGGACATGCTTCTTCTATAGCTCCTGAAAGCCGTTTATAAACGGAGGAAGCAGCCATCCATACAACGCAAATCCCAATCGCAATCCGCTCCTCCATGCCAGGCAATACTAGTATTATTCCGCCGCTTATAAATACATGAATAAGTAAAAACACCGAAAAATTTCTGCATTTTATACGGCATACAGCAAAAAGAACAAGCGGGACATATAAAAGCAAAAGCTTAAAATCCATAAATAGCTGCTTCTCTGCTGAAAGATTAAACAGCATACAAGCTATCCCATAATACAGTAATCCATGCAAAAGCAATGCAATCACATTCTCCAGTATTTCATCCTTCCATAAGGCACGTATCCATTTCCTCACGCTTCGTTCACCACGCTTTCTTATCCCCTCCAAATCACTCATCCTGTTCCACGTCCCAGCGAATCACCGGGCATTCCTTTCGCGATACTGCCTTTTGCTCCATCCACCGGTGCAGCGGCAGTATCCAGCAGCTTCCGTCTGCCTTCCGCGAAAGCTGCGCAATCGCCTGGCTGACCTCTGTTCTCTGTGAAGCCGATATTAGCACGTAAAGGATATGATCTGTCTTGTTTATAAAATTCTGTTTTATGAATTCGCCAAATTCCATCATCGGCTGTGACAAATCCAGTCTCGCCAAATTTTCACGTATCAGCCGCAAATGATGCAGGTCCGCGCCGGGCATCAGATGCAGCTCTTTTTTGCTCAGCAGGTCTTTTGCGTTGCTGTATATTCCCACCGGGATTCCCTGCGCCAAAAACATCTCGGAAAGACTGTTTGCAATACGGATGCTTTCCTCCCGCAACTGCGCGTATTCCATCATCGATTCCAGCTCCAGGTTCAGCAGCAGGCAGACTTCCTGACGCACTGTAAATCCATGCTGATTTGTACGCAGCTCTCCGGTACGCGCCGTTGCCTTCCAGTTTACATCCCGCATACGGTCATATGGCTCATACGGGCGTATCCCTTGAAATTCAAACGGGTCCTCATAAGTATACCGTCTTGTAAGGATATCTCCCATCATTTTCTGATATGGGATCAAAAGCCGCCTGATATCCGCCTGTCCTGGAAAGACATAAATAAACGCACTGCATGGATACCCGGCGCTTAGATGCTTCTCCATAAACAAATCTGTTGAATCAACAAAAATATTTTCCACTGTATAATATCCACGTCGATTTCCAGTAAACTTTAATCTCCTTGTAATTTTCTGATACATCATGATAGAGAAAATATCACTTTTATAGCAGCGGTCTGTTACTGCAATATTTTCTTCCTGCCCAAATCCCAGATGCCTGTCCGCTTCAAACTTCACACGCAGCATCGGAAGCGGCAGCCATTTATCATTGCTGATCGTTTCACACAGCTCCCCTTCCTCTCCTTCGGTTATTTCCCGCTGCCCGAACGCAATGGTAACTGACAGGTTTTTCTTCCAGTATTTTTGATACAGAACCTTTTGGAGCAGCCAAATAACGGCTGCTCCAATGATAATATATATAATTTCCATATAATAATATCTCCTAACGCATCAGCCTTGCCAAAAAACGTCCGCCTGGTATGGATCTTAATTCATCCTCACTAAAACAGCGAATCTGCAAGATCACCACCGCATAGACGATAACTGCCGCTCCAAAAGCCATCAAGGAGACAATATATACATTTTTAAACGCATCATAAAATACATGATATACAGCAAATGCTACGATCCCCATTGCGGCTGAGGCGAGCAGCGGTTTGATAAATGTATTCCAAAACTCCCACCGATAACCGACTTCCTTCGTAATCGCCCGGCAATTCAGCATACTGACCACCAGCGGAAAGAGCACATTGCAGATCACGAGCGCGTAAACGTTCAAATCAGTCGTAGCAAGCAGGATTCCCAGCAAGACTATATGGATACCAAGTGAAATGGCAGAATGTATGACGGGAAGCCGCATAAAATTATGTCCCTGCAAGATAGACGTCGTCAGCGTCGACAATGCATAAAAGACAACCGCACTTGAACCTGTCATCAGCAGCATAATCGCCTGCGGCTGATATGTAACAAGCCTTGGGAACAGCATTTTCATAATCGGCTCCGCTAAAACAGCCAGCCCAATCGCAGAAGGAAATGCAATCACCATATTGACCTTAATAACCTGCGTAATCTTCTGGTTGACCCCATGCGTATCATTCTGCATCCTTGACAATACAATACTTGGAAGCGTAGACGCCGCCATCGCTGTCGCAATCGCTACCGGCAGGTTAACCAACTGGTTGTACTGTGTATTGTATACCCCCTGCAAAGACGTCACGACCTGGTCTTTATAACCCCGCATCGCCATCAGATTGCCAAACATCAGGTCGTCAATCGTATACCCAATCTGATAAATCGTCTGGCTTAGGATAACGGGTATAATCGTTAAAAACAATGCCTTGTAAATAGAACTGCTTGACTCTATCCGCTCCGCGGGGTTTATTTTGTTCATATACCGTTTCCTGGTCGTGCCAAACAGATACATAATAAACAAAAGCGCAGTAGCAGCTCCGGCAAGCGTACCAAGCGTGCCTCCGGCTGCGCTGTAAGAAGGCGCTTCCTTCGACGTCCCGTACATCCTCATAAACTGCCAGGTAGCAAATACACTGATCAGCGCATTTACAACCTGTTCCAGAATCTGCGAGACAGAGGTCGGCACCATATCCCCATGCCCCTGAAAATACCCACGGAACACTCCAAGCAGCGCAACAATAAAGGTCGTCGGCGCCAAAACGCGCAGCGGCCTGTAGATCCCGGGCTTATGGTACAGCTTTTCCATCACCCCCGCTCCAAAAAACAATACATTCATCGCAATCATACCAGCAATCAGCCCATAGACAAGCGCACTGACCAAAACCCTGCGCATATTCTGATATTCCGCCTTCGCGACCCTTGCTGATACCATTTTTGACACGGCAAGGGGCAGGCTGTAAGAGGATATCGTTAATGCAATGCCGTAGATTCCGAATGCGACTGAATAAAGCCCGTTTCCCTCTTCCCCCATCATATTTCCCATGGGGATGCGGTATGCGAATCCAATAATTTTTGTAATAATTCCTGCCCCAGCCAGAATCCCGCCCTGAAGCAGTACGTTTTTCTTCTTTTCAGACATATGGTCATATCTCCTGATTCATCGCCGCTGTCTGCGCAGTATTTTTCACAGAACCGGATGCTTGATCGTATTACTAATCAGTATAACATAAGTTTGGGATAATTTTAACTGTTTTTGGAGAATAATTTGTGCTGGGGGTGGGTGGGTGCGGGGAGGACGCTGGAGGGAGGGGAGCGGGGCTGGCGTCCTGCTCCGATTCCAGAATGTAAGGAGCGCTAAGCATTCTGCGTTTACGTTGTGGCTGTGTCCGGGCGCGGCACCTAGTTCGCCCTGGCTTACAGCCAG
>CAMUPC010000180.1 GCA_947090545.1 uncultured Eubacterium sp.
CCGCAACGCTGTCCCAAGTGCCGCGCCCGGACGGTGCCACAACGTAAACGCAGGACGCCTAGGGCTCCTTACATTTTGGAATCGGCACCGGAAGGAAGCCCCGCTCCCCTTCCTCCAGCGTCCCCATATAAGCAAATCCCCCACTTTTCTCCCAGTAAACATAACAAAAAAATGTCCGCAAACTGTTACTGCGGACACTTTTTTTCAGCCTTCTTTTTCACAATTTCCAAAAAATCTTTTTTTACATCCTCATACTTCGCAGGATCACGCAATATCGCCGAAGGATGGTATGTCGCCGTCAGCGCACAGTCTTTCCGGTAAGTCCATGTACCGTGCTGCCTCGTAATTTTAAAATCCGGTGAAATAATCCGCTGCGCCGCAACTCTCCCAAGGCAGACGATGATTTTGGGCTTTAATAAAAACGTCTCGTATTTTAAATACGCAAAGCACGCGTTTTTTTCCGTCTCCTTTGGGTCACGGTTGTCTGGCGGATGGCATTTTAAAATATTGGTAATATAGATCTCCTCTCTGCTCAGCCCGCAGTCCCGCAAAAGACGGTCTAGCATTTCCCCAGAACGCCCGACAAACGGCATTCCCTGCTGGTCCTCCTGTGCTCCCGGTGCTTCGGCGATCAGCATAATGTCAGCCTGCCTGCTGCCGCGTCCCATAACCGGCAGATGCCTGGACTGGCTGAGCGGGCATTGTGTACAGGCGGCGACGTGCTGTTCGATTTCATTCCATGTAGCTTCCATGCTGCTCAATCCTTTCTGATATATTCTGCATACACAGTTCTCCAATCGGCTTCTGCCCAGTACTCAGAACCATCCCGAAGCCTTCCGAGAAATCGGTACTGATACATTTCCCTGCGGATCAGCTCGATATCCTCAAATGCAATATGATGCCTGATGATTTCGTTGATCTCTTTTTCTGTATATTTTCTGTCGGTACTGATTTGTTCCGCGATCTTGGCAAGGGCAATGATCCTCATCGGCCTTTTGGACGGATATTGCGTTAATCTTCCGTCAGAATCATAGTAGTGATCCAGTTTTTTAAAGTATGTTTCCATAGGCTGTTCCATAAATATCCTCCATCAAAGATGTGCTGATCCAGCTTCTCAAACGTATGATTGATCCATTTCACAGCACATCTTTTTGATTCAGTTACTCTGATACTGAAGCATTCTGCCTTCGGTACGTATCATTGTCTTTCTGGCTTAACTGGTGATCTATCTGCTCCAGTTTTTTCTCCAGCTCCCGGATCTTTTTTTCATCCCCGGAGGCTGCTTTGATCTGCTGCTCCAACTGCTTTTTCTGCGCTTTCAGGTTCTTGATCTCCCTGTCCACTCCGCTTGTATCTGTCGTGCATTTCTCGGCAGGCTTCTTCGGGTCATCGTAAAACACCCTGCGGCTCCCGTTTTCATCCTGTCCGACCCGGTACAAGCCGCTTGGCTTGGCACCTGATTCCTCACTGCTGATGTATACGGCAGATGCTTCCTCCGATGCCTTCGCAGCGCTTTTCTTATCCTGTTCTGCTTTTTCAGCCCTTTCTGCTTTTTCAGCTTTTTCTGCTTTCTCAGCCTGCTGTTTTTCCTTCAACTGCTCTGCGTAGCTGCTGTCATAATCACGGCTGTATCTTGTTACTTCCATTGCCATAGATGTTTCCTCCTTATCCTTTTTCAGAAGCCAGGCATCCTAATACCTGATTTCCATTTTATGTTTCGGCTTCCTGAAAAAGAGAATGCATCTATTTGCCGTAAGATGTGCCTAAAATGCTGTGGAATGGCTTATCGGTATGACCGCTGCGCACTGCCGGGTATCTTCCATGATCTCTTTTAAGATTTTTGGTTAAAAAAGATTATAAAAGATTTCTTCTAAGGGGATGCAAAAATCGTTATAAAGGGAAACCGGGATGATGTCTGTACAGGCTTCCCGTTCCCGTTCGATCATATCGTTCGTTGGGAGCTGGCGACCCTCAAATTCTCAAATCCCTGTGTGAACTATATATTCCATGCATTTTTCTCCTTAAATTCATCACATAAATTATATCACTTTTATTCTTCATTGAATAGATCGTAATGTGTTCGATTTTATAAAATGATAAAAATTGTGTGCTAAAGCATCTGCACTGCTCAGCAATCTCATTGACATTCCGTCTGATTGATTCTTACTTTACCGTATCATACTCATCCCAAAATACATAATTGAACCATTACCGCTGCTTATCTAAAAGGGGGAGCAGAATTGGCTTCCTGCTCCCCCTCTTCTTTATTCAGCATAAATCCTGCTTTTCACCAGCACTTCCAAAACACCGCCCGCAATACAGCGTGCTTTATCAGAAATCGTCGTGCAATTTTCCTTTTCTTCGATTCTTGGGTCAATATCCGCAATCTTAAGCCCCTGCGCTACGATAAATCCATCCCGGATCATTCCCCGCAGCACACCGTCAAACGGCGCGTCGATCCTTGCTTCCCCAATCGAAGCAAGAGTCTGCCCTTTTTTCACAACGCTTCCGATATCTGCCTGTACACAGATCTTTCCGGCTGCGGGCGCGTGTATGACGCGCTGGGCGCCGTAGCCGCCGATGATCCCAGGCACGCCTGTATTCGGCAGCGCGCTTCCCTGTGCGATGACCCTGCCAAGCTGATGCCCGCGTTTTGTCTCAATCACATAATCTACGTCGCTCCCGGCGAGGAAGCCAGGGCCCAGTGCAATCGTAAGCGGAGCCATCTCTTTTTTGGTGCCAAGGTTTTTCTTTGCTAAAATAGCGTCAATCAGTGCTTCTGGCTGCATTTCTTTGATGATTTGCCCGTCCGGGTCGATCATTAATGGTATGATGCGCTCCTTCCATGCCTGGATGCACTGCTGTTTTGTATGTACGAGGCGGCATTCCACGCCTTCTACGGTACAGCTTCCGTCATAAACCGCTTCGCTGAATGCTGCTTTTCTGCGGATTGCTGTCGGTTTTGCTGTTTCCAGTATTAATACGGCGTAGCCGCACTCGTGCAGCTTATAGATCGTGCCTGTTGCAAGGTCTCCGCCGCCGCGAACTATGATCATAGCGATTCTCCTTTACTTTTTGATGATCCCACGCAGGTCGTAAATGGCACTGCGCGGACATTTTACCGCACACATCCCGCATGATAAGCAAAGCGTTTCCTCGATCTGGGCGCATCCGTCCTGGATCTGGATTGCGGCGGCAGGGCAATTTTTTACGCAAACGCCGCAGGCGATACATTCGCCGGCATCCGTCCTGGCATTCGCTCCAAGTGCCTGTTCCTGTTTGGAGCCGTGTACTACAAACGGGACGCCCGTATCCCTGCCCCCGCTTTCGTATGGCTTGTTCCTGCCTGTGTACGGCGTATGTTCTAACGGCAGGCTCGTGCGGTACTGCCCGTCATAGCGGTAGTAAGCGCCTGCAATTGCCGGGGCTGTCGGGATCGATGTGATCTCTCCGATGCCGATTGCTCCGCCTGCTACGTTAAGCCCTGGCTTTTCCACGATGATGCTCTGGACGTCTGGAACCTCATGTGCGCGGAACAGCCCGAGCGTGCCGAACTTTGACTGCGGCACACAGTCTTTCAGGGCATATTCCTCGGTCAGCGCAAAGCCCAGGGACATAATCACGCCGCCTTCGATCTGCCCTTCTACGGACAGTGGGTTGACCGCGCGCCCAACGTCATGAGCGGCGGCAATTTTTTCAATACGTCCCTGTTCGTCCAGAATGCATACCTGCGTCGCATAGCCATATGCCACATGGGAAACCGGATTCGGCACATCTGCGCCGAGCTTGTCTGTTTTTGCCAGATATTCGCCGTAGTACTCTTTTCCTTCCAGCTCTGTAAGCGGCTGCTGTTTTAAATCCTCACATAACAGCATACAGGCGCGCCTTACTGCTTCGCCCGTAATCAGCGTCTGGCGGGAACCGGACGTCGTGCCGGAATCTGGCGCGTTGATCGTATTTGCCGCATCGTAGACGATCTCGTCCCTGCCTAATCCAGTCGCTTCTGCCGTAACCTGTACAAGCACCGTCCCAAGCCCCTGCCCGATACAGGAAGCGCCGGAACGGATATGCAGCTTTCCATCTATGACCTTAAGCCGCGCCCGTCCAAAATCCGGCAGCCCTACGCCTACGCCCGCATTTTTCATGGCACAGGCGATACCCGCGTATTTGCTGCTTTCAAAAATGTCCTTTACCGCTTCCAGCGTCTCCACAAGCCCTGTCGACGCATCCACGATCTGTCCGTTCGGCAGCTCCTGTCCCGGACGGATCGCATTGCGGTAACGGATTTCCCAAGGGCTGATCCCGACCTGCTCCGCCAGCTTCGTCAGCATCATCTCCATGCCAAAGCATGTCTGCGTCACGCCGAAGCCGCGGAATGCCCCTGCCGGCGGATTGTTCGTATAATAAGCCTTGCCGTCGATCTCAAAATTCTGATAGTTATACGGGCCAGCCGCATGAGTGCAGGCGCGCTCCAGCACCGGGCCTCCCAGGGAAGCATAAGCGCCTGTATCGGCGATAACCGTCGCCATCACGCCCTGTATGATGCCGTTTTCGTCGCAGCCGACCGTAAATTCCATATCCATCGGATGGCGCTTTGGATGTACTGTCAGGCTTTCCTGACGGGACAGCTTGACTTTTACAGGCTTTTTGGACAGCCATGCCACAAGCGCCGCCTGGTGCTGTACCGTAACGTCCTCTTTTCCGCCGAACCCGCCGCCGACCAGCTTGTTGACAACACGCACCTTTTCCCTCGGCATCCCAAGCATTTCCGCACATTCATGCTGGGTATCATACGTACCCTGGTCTGTGGAATAGACCAGCACTCCATCCTCGTACGGCATGGCAAGCGCACACTCCGGCTCTAAAAACGCGTGTTCTGTATACGGCGTATGGAACGTTTCCTTGTAGACATATTTTGACCGTGCAATTGCTTCCTTTGCATTTCCTCTGGACACATGCTTGTGCGCCAGCAGGTTTCCGCCCTGGTGCACAAGCGGGGCGTCCTCCTTCATCGCTTCGTACGGGCTGCTTACAAACGGCAGCACCTCATACTCCACCTTTACGAGCTTTTTCGCCTTTTCCAGCACTTCCGGCGTTTCAGCCGCCACAATCGCAACCGCGTCCCCCAGGTAACGGGTGCATTCACCGACCGGAATCATCGTGTCCCAGTCCTGTACAAGATGCCCGACCTTGACGCTTCCCGGAATATCCGCCGCCGTATAGACGCCGACGACGCCAGGCAGCTTCTCGGCAAGCGCCGCATCGATCGAAAGCACCCGCGCCCTCGGATATTTGGAACGAACGGCACTGGCATAGATCATGCCCTCCATCTCCATATCATCGGGATACTCGCCATAGCCCAGCACCTTTTCGCGGGCGTCGATCCGCTGTACCCGCTCCCCTACCTTCCATACCGTTTCGTTCTGCGGAATGCTGCCGCCCTCGCGTTTAAGCTTCGCCGCAAGCTCCACCGCGTCGATGATCTTTTTGTATCCGGTACAGCGGCAGATATTGTTGCGCAGCGCATAGGCGATTTCCTTGCGGGACGGGCTTTCATTGACATCCAAAAGCCCCTTGGCGCAGATAACCATCCCAGGAATGCAAAAGCCGCACTGCACCGCGCCCGCCTGGGCAAACGCATACGAATACAGTTCCTTTTCCGCGTCAGAAAACCCCTCTACCGTTAAAATATGCCTGCCGTCCATCATAGACAGCGTCGGGACACATGCCTTTACCGCAGTCCCATCTACAAGCACATGGCACGTCCCGCAGGCGCCCTCGCTGCATCCGTCCTTGACAGACTTGCATTTACAGACATCGCGCAGAAATGGAAGCAGCCTGCCGTCCCCTTCGATCTCGTAGGGTTGATTGTTTACGTATATTTTGTACATAGAAAAACCCTCCTTAACTTTTATTTTCGTACAAATTGCTGTTTTTATTATACACGATGTCTGTTAAAAATTCAAATTTTTTTTTATAATTATAAATTTTTATTATGCAATTTTTTTATTAATCACTTTCCTCGTCAGAATGCTTCAGATTCACCACTTCTCCGCTGCTGCCGCCCGTCTTGCGGCAAAGATAGATCTCTCCAATCTCCATCGCTTTGTCCAGCGCCTTGCACATATCATAAATCGTCAACAGCGCCGTACTCACTCCGGTAAGCGCCTCCATCTCCACGCCCGTCTTGCCGGTCACCTTTGTCTCGCAAAAACAACGGATTTTTCTCTGCCGCGGCTCCATCTCAAACCAGACCCGGCAGCCTGTCAGCGGCAGGATATGGCACATCGGAATCAGCTCCGACGTCCTTTTTGCCCCCATAATCCCCGCAGCCGCAGCGACTGTGAGCACATCGCCCTTTTTGACGGTGCCCGCCTCTACTGCCTGGTACACCGCTTCGTTTACGCTGATCGTCCCGCAGGCGACGGCTTCGCGTACAGTGTCCGCCTTTTCGGAGACGTCTACCATCCGTGCGTTTCCCTGATTGTCAAAATGTGTCAGCTTTTTGCTGGTTTGTTCGTTTGTCTGCATGATTTAATCTCCTTGTACTCGATGTTCCGTGATGGTTCTATCCTTTATTTGTATTTGCCGGTTAAACAATTGTAGCCTATCATACATTTCTTTGAAACGCAATCTCTCAGATGGAAAATCTAATTATTTTTTAATTTTCTGCACTTAATTTCAAATAAAATATCCTTACATAAATCCAGCGTCATACTGCTTGTCTCCTTATACCTTTCCAAATGCTATCCAAACACAAAAAAATCATGGATCAAATATCCCAAGGATTTGATCCATGACTGCATTTATTTCTTATCCAAAATCCACTAAAACTGAATAACCGGACTGATACCAATCCTGCTTATACAGACAACCCCAGCGTATACGCCTCTTCCAGCGCCGGGTTTCCTTTTATATCTCCGATCTCTTTTACACCCCTTACCAAAACCATGCCGGCATCTTCCAAATGAAAAAAAGACAGCACCAGCTTATACTGCATAATAATCGCGTCAAACAACTCCGGCAGAACCGCCGCACCCGCTAATAACAGCACTGCCCGCTTGATCTTAAAATCATTGCGCAAAGGCGTATGCAAACGGTCGATAACCGCCTTTAGCTGTGCGCTGATACCATAAAAATAAACGGGCGATGCAATCGCGACCAGATCTGCCTCTGCTAATGCTTCATATATTTTCACCATATCATCCTGCTGGAAGCATCGATGCCCCTTACGGCTAAAACATGAATTGCACCCAATACATGGGTTCACTTTGTAATCCGCTACTGAAACCAGTTCCACATCATGATGCTCTTTGACTCCTTCTGCAAAGGACTGTGCCAGCAGCGCAGTATTTCCATTTTTTCTTACACTTCCTACAAGGATTACTATTTTAGCCATAATTCCACTTCTTTCTATCATCATTCATAAAGATACTTTGTACCATCTTTATAAAACTGCTCCGTTGCTTCTTTCACTACCACATTCTTCCAATTATTATACTGTACGTTCATGCAAAAATCAACCATGCAAAGCCAAATTTGCCGCCCCTTATACAACCTGTCTTTTCTTTGATAAATGATTGACAAATACCGCAAAACGTAATAATATAAGAAACGAATGAGCAATCAGCTTATATTATTTATGAAAAGAGGGTTTACTTATGAAAAGGAAAAACAAATTTCTGGCTCTGCTCTTAGCGGCTACCATGTCTTTTTCTTTCAGCGCCTGCGGCAAGGCAGATTCCGCGCCTACTGACACAGACAAACAGGCGACAGAAACTAACGCTGACGGCGAAGAACAAAACAATGACGTAGACGTCTTTGCCGCTGCACAGGAAAAGATGAAAACCGACAAGATCTCCAGCCTGAACGGAAAAATGGTGATGGATATGGAAATGACGATCACTGCAAATGGAGAATCCCAGACAATGCAGGCTGTCAATACGATGGATATGTCCTGCTTCTACGATCCAATCCGCTTTAAAATGGATATGACTGTCGATGCAGGCGAACAGGGCACAAACACCATGTCCATGTACGCAGACACAGCAGACGACGGCACGACTACCATGTATATCAGTGACGGCACAAACTGGCAGTCACAGGCAGTAGAAATCACACAGATTGAACAGTATGATGCAGCCAGCAATATGACAGGCTATATGCAGGACAGCTACAATTTCGAGGACGCCGGCACAGAACAGGTAGATGGAAAAGACGCACGCAAATACACAGGCACAATCAAAGGCGACGACCTTAAAGAAACCGTAATGTCTACCGGCGCGCTTGATTCCTTAAGCTCCCTCGGCATGGACGCAAGCCAGTTGGAATCTATGTTCACAGACCTTGGCGACCTGCCAATTACCTTGTGGATTGATGAAGCAGACCTGTTTCCTGTAAAATATGAGATAGATATGACTTCTTTAATGAATAAGCTGATGGCGAATACAATGGAAGCTATGGGCGAAGAGGCTGAAGGAGTATCTATGGAATTCGGCAAGCTGCATGTCGTTATGAACTGCTCTGATTATAATGCAGTGGAAGAATTTGAGATTCCAGAAGAAGCAAAGTCGGCTGCACCGGCGGCTTAAGGATTTAGATTCGGCTTCAAACGAGAGAACATAACAAAATGAAAGCAGCTATTGCGGAGCTTTTTTCGCAGTAGCTGCTTTTTTGTGTTTGGGTTCCAGATGGTGTATTTTTTCAGGGAGGGACGCCGGGAGAGGGGATTGGCACGCCCTGGCTGCGTCCGTTCCAGAAGGTTAAGAAACCC
>CAMUPC010000181.1 GCA_947090545.1 uncultured Eubacterium sp.
CTTCTTCCAAAGGCGCAGCCAGGGCGTGCCCATCCCCTCTCCCGGCTGGTTTTCGTAAGCTCTGCAAAAGTAATGGTACATTGTTTATGCAGTATATAACTGGTGGATTTTATAGTAATACTGTCAATTATTGCGCATAATTATGCGGTCGAAAGTAATCTGCATTGTCAGAGAGTTCGAGCACTGATAAAACAGCCGGAGGAAGGGAGCGGGGCTTGGTTCCTGTGACTTTGGAAAAATGTTAGGAGCCCTTAGCATCCTGCTCATTAACACAGGGGCGAAGCCAAGCGGCACCTTTAGCTGCTGGCGTTAGCCAGGGCGAACTAGGTGCCGCGCCCGGACGGAGCCACAGTGTAGGCGCAGGATGGTTAGGGCTCCTTACATTTTGGAATCGGAACAGGAACCAAGCCCCGCTCCCTTCCTCCGGCGTCCGCATCTGCACAAAAAAGCAGCCCTCGACTGAAGCCGTCCCCATTCTGGTTCATCCCTGTTAGGAAGCATACTCCCCAATGATCCGCTTCACTTCCCCCAAATATGCCCTCCCAAACAAATTCAAATGGTTCAGCAAATGATACAAATGATACAAGTCCCTCCGCCTCTCATACCCTTCCTGCATCGGCGCTGCTTCCCTGTAAGCCTCATAAAACCGCCTGGAAAACCCTCCAAACAGTTCTGTCATCGCAAGATCCGCCTCTGCATGTCCGACAGATACCGCCGGATCAATCAGCCAGGCACTGCCGTCATGTCCTGGCATCACATTGCCGCTCCACAGATCCCCGTGCAGCAGAGACGGATGCTCCGGCTCTACTAAGAAATCGGATATCCGCTCCAGAAGCTTTGCAATCTTCTTTTTGTCTGATGCATCAAAATAATGGCCTGCCTGTGCAAACTGCGGCTTTAAGCGGCAGTCTCGAAAAAAACTGATCCAATGGCATCCAGGCGTATTCTTTTGTTTGGAAGCGCCGATGTAATTATCCTGTACAAATCCATAGCGCCCGCCTGTGGTAAATGCCGATGTATCCGCCTGATGCATTGCTGCAAGCTGCTGTGCCAGAACCTCCCAATAATCCGCCCTGCGAGTACCGCTCTCCAAAAAATCCATCAGCAAAAAGGAAGTTCCGCCCTGTGCATCATCTGTCCCGCAGCAAAGTACCCGCGGCACTGAAACTGTGCCTGTATGGGCGATGGCTGCAAGCCCTGCCGCTTCTGCTGTGAAAAATGACAGGTTTTCTTTTTTGTTTGATTTCATAAAAATATGCATCCCGTTATTCAGCGTAAGCCTGCGCGCTTCATTAATGTCGCCGCCTGCGGTACAGCGCGCCTGCACTACTTTTGTTCCAGAGCCAAATAACGTGTGCAGTGCATCCTGCAAGGATGAAAATTCAATCAGTGCTCCGCTCATCCTATCACTAAGCCTTTCTGTATATTCTCATACTTTTTTGCAATCTCTTTTATTACATCACCGGAACGTTCTATTATTGTTTGCCTGCCGAACGCGCCTATTACTTCGTGCTGCTCCTAATCGTGAAGCTGCGAAACAGTCCGTTATATCTATGTGCCATGCCTTATTCCTTTTCTGGTTCACCTTTAACATATCATTTTTTCTGATGATCCTCTATGGCAGCGCTATCTACTCCTTCCGGTCCCTTCCTCAAGCATCCTGTCATACTCCTGCCACGTAATATACTTTCCGCCCATGCTTTCCAGATGTTCCGTATAAAACTGGCAGTCGACCATCAGAAATCCCTGCTGCGTTAGCAGTTCGCAAAGTGCAATAAGTGCTGTTTTCGATCCATTTTCTTTTTCTGAAAACATGCTCTCCCCGAAAAAACAGCTTCCAATGCAGACCCCATACAATCCGCCTGCGAGCGCACCGTCCTCAAACACTTCCACACTTGCGGCATACCCGGCTTCATGAAGGCGCAGGTACGCTGCTTCCATCTCATCCGTAATCCATGTCCCTTCGGCAAATTCGCGTTTTAAGCGGCAGCGGTGCATCGTGTCCGCAAAATCCCTGTTGCAAGCAATCGAAAGCTCATGTTTTTTCATATATTTGCGCATGGACCGGGAAATGTGCACTTCCTGCGGGATGATAACAAAACGCTCCTTGGGGCACCACCACAAAATCTCTTCCCCAGGCTCATACCATGGAAAAATCCCGTGCGTATAAGCAAGCAGCAGCCGGTCTGCACACAAATCCCCGCCCACCGCAAGCAGCCCGTCCTCCCGTGCGGACGTCGGATGCGGGAATGTAATCTCTTTTTTATTCAGTTGGTAAACCGGCATCTTTGTCACCCCTTTGCATGATCGTAACCTGAAACTGCCCGTCCGCAGCCGTCAAGACACACCTGCCGCCCTGTTTCAGCGCGCCAAACAGCATCTCATCGACAAACAGCGGCTTGATCTCGCCGCGGATCACACGATCCATCTCTCTTGCTCCATATTCGGCACTGACGCCTTTTTCCTGAACCAGCTTTTTCGCTGCCTGATCTACCGTAAGTTCTACCTGCCTGCGCAGCAGCATCTGTGCCAGCTCTCCCAGCTTCTTTTGCGCAATCCGTTCCGCCATCTGCGCATCCATACCGCGAAAGACTACGATCTTGTTCAGGCGGTTGCGAAACTCCGGCTGAAATACCCGTTTGACCTCCTCCAGCACAACATCCGCGCTCGTATCCTCGCCCAAAAAGCCGATGCCCGGCTTTCCAATCCGGCTTGCCCCGGCGTTTGAGGTCATAATTATAATCACGTTGCGAAAATCTGCCTTTCTGCCCTGGTTATCCGTAAGCGTCGCTGCGTCCATCACCTGTAACAAAAGATTGTAAATATCCGGGTGCGCCTTCTCGATCTCATCCAGCAGCAGCACCGCGTGAGGATTTTTGCGGATCTCTTCTGTTAACAGCCCGCCTTCTTCATAGCCCACATATCCCGCCGGAGCGCCGATTAACTTTGCTACGGCATGTTTCTCCTCATATTCGCTCATATCAAACCGGATCAGCCGCACGCCCAGCTCTTTTGCAAGGCATTTTGCCACCTCTGTCTTGCCGACGCCCGTAGGCCCTACAAACAGCAGACTCGCCAGCGGTTTTCCTTCTTCTAATAGCCCTGCCCTTGAAAATTTCACCGCATTGACAACCTGTGAAACCGCCTCCTCCTGTCCAAAAACAAGCCCCGCAAGACGCTGTTCCAGCGTTTCCAAAAGCGCCGTCTCGTCACTTTCCACCGCCTGCTTGGGAATCCGGCAGATCCCGGAAACAATTTCATCAATCAGCTCCTTGCCTACGGTCTGTACTGCCGCGTCCAGCGGATGCATCCTTCGGTAAGCTCCCGCCTCGTCGATCAGGTCAATTGCCTTATCCGGCAGAAAACGCTCATTCATATATTTCGCACTTACCTCTGCTGCATAGGCAAACACGCCGCTTTCGTACCGCACTCCGTGAAACTGCTCATAGGTTTCCCGAAGCCCTTCCAAAATCTGCACCGTGTCCGCCGTGTCCGGCTCCTTCACCTCGACATTCTGAAACCGCCGCACCAGGCTTTTGCTCTTTTCAAAATACTTTTTATACTCCTCAAACGTCGTAGCGCCGATAAACCGGACATGCCCCGCCGACAAATACGGCTTTAGCATATTGGAAATATCAAAGCTTCCGCCGCTTACCGCGCCCGCGCCGACAATATTGTGGATCTCATCGATATACACAATCGGCTTTTTCTCACAGGCAATGCTTTCCATCACCTTTTTCAGCCGCTTTTCAAAATCCCCGCGGTACTGCGTCCCCGCAAGCAGGCTGCCCAGGTCCAGCGAAAACACCCGCGCCCCCAGCAGCGGCGCCGGCACCTGTCCCTGCTCCAGCAGCTTCGCAAATCCATACACAATCGCCGTCTTGCCAACGCCCGGCTCCCCGATATGCAGCGGGTTATTTTTTTCCTTCCTGCATAAAATCTGCATCGTCCGCTCCAGCTCCTCTTTCCTGCCGATCAGCGGATTATGCCCTTGCAGGCTGTCATTGAGGCAAACCGCGTACCGCTGCCAATAGCTGCCCTTTGCCTCGCCTTTTTTTGCCTTTTTATCCTGCTTTCCAGTACGCTTTTTCTGCTGCCCCGCTTTTTTTTGCGATTCTTCCCAATCCAAATCCTCCTGATCCAAATCCTCCCGATCCGGCTCCTCTTCCTCGCTAATCAGAATCATTTCCCGCAGCAGCTCCGCCTGCTCGATCCCCTGCACGCGCATATAATACACCGCATAGCACTCGGTCAGCCCATACAGGGCATGTACCATATGCGTCAGCTCCATCGTGTTCCTGCCGCTGTTTTTCACCGATTCCCAGGCATCCGCCAGCAACTGTCCCGCGCTATGCGTAAACTCCGGCACATGCTCTGCGTCCTCCCCTTCTGCATCCGTCTCTACATATTCCTCCAGATACGTCCGAAGATCCGCATCCAGGTCCGCCAGCGAACCGCCGCAGTTCTCAAACGCCTGCGCAAACACCTCGTTCTGGCACATCATATACAACAAAAGTTCCGGCGTCACATACGAAAAATGCGCCTTTTTCGCAACGAGCAGCGACCGCTGCATAAGGTCTGCTACTTCCTTTGATACCTCGATCCTCATTTACGCCTCCTCTACTGTCATCCGAAACGGATATCCCTCGCTTTTTGCACGCACAGAAACCGCTTCCACCTTCGTCACCGCAAGATCATAAGGATACGCGCCTACCGCCGCTTTCCCGCCCTGGTGCACGAGCAGCATCAGCCGCTCCGCTTCCAACTGGTCTTTGTGAAAAATATCCATCAGTACATCCACGACAAACTCCATGGAAGTAAAGTCATCGTTGTGCATAATGACCTGGTAATGTTTTGGTTCTTGTATGTTCAGATCTGTTTTTTCTCTTGTTTTTTGCTTTACGGACATGATTGCGTTCCTTTCGTTTTGATTTGATTCTAAACAGTATTTTGGATTACTGCTTTTTCCTTTCTGGTTTTCCCATTTTTGATTTATTATATATCAAATATGGGATTTATTCAATGCAGCAAATATAATTCGGCGGGCTTTGCATTCGCTGTACAGTATGCTAACATCATATTACCACAATTTCAGTATTTGCCCAGAAAAAACATATAAACGAAAGCGCAGCAGCATCAAAACATGGGATGGAAACAAGAAAGCGGTATAACATAGGAAAGAAATGGAAATGGCAAAAGAAGAATTAATGACAATAACCATTGACAAGTATATGGATATGTAGCGGATAAACATGCGGTCAAAGATAAAACAAAAGGGAGTAAAAACTCCCCTTTGATTTATTTTTCATCTATCTGTAATTTTTATATTTCTGGTCTCCCGTCAGATTCCTTGTACAAAAGCCAAAAACACCAGCCGTATATCCGATTACCATAAGCCTTCTCCATTCCCGCTCTTAAAGTCCAGCATCAATTGTTCCAGTTCCTGATGCAGTTTTTGATACATCACATCCAAAATATTTTCTGCTGTGCTCTTTTTGCCAAATTCCTGGAACTGCTGCAAATAGCTCTCTCTAAGCTGATATTTTTCATCATTTCCATTTGCCAGCGCATCGATCATAGAAAATAACTCCCTTGTATCCTCTGGCACATAGCAGCATTCCTTGATTTCCTGGTTGATGATCTTGCCTGGCTGCTGCGCAGTAATCACAATCGGTTTTCCCAAAAACATAAATTCTTTCAAAAGTGAGCTTAAGTCACTAATCAGAAAATCTGCCGCAAAAAATCCCGCAGAATAACTTCGGTACCTGTCTATAAAAATGTTCCCGCATGTTTCTGCATCATGAATCAATCGATTCGCCGCAGCTTCTCCATACAGATCTCTAAGTGCGCCAAAAAAATAAGGATGCGGCCTCCATAATAAGAACAAATCCTTTCTATGCTTAAAATAGTTTAAAATCTGCTCTCCATATCGCTTCCATGTGCTAAATCCATTTTCTTCCAAAGCACTGTTTACGGTATGGTGCGTATTCCACAATACAATCTTTCTGCCTTCTGCACGCGCTGTAATTTCTTTGATATATTTACTGTCCTCTTCCAGAGGAAGCATTTTTATATAATCCGAACGAGGATTTCCAATCGGTATCATATTGCCTGTCTGATACCGATATTTTTCTGCAAACCGCATTCCAAAAGCATCATCACAAACTTGCATCCATGCGAAATGATACATCGGCAGCTGGTATCTTAAATGTACAAGCTCTTTGTTATGCGATTCCATCGTCATTCCATATGGTATATATACACAGCGCTTTACGATCTTTGCCACCTCTTCTGCTGAAAATCCCTTTGGCACTTCATCATACGGTGATACAAAAACTGCCAGATCCGGCGAATCCTTTGACAAGTCATAATAGCTCCATTCCAAAACCGGATATCCCTCATCCAGATAGTCCTGTATGCCGTGATCTCCCTGCCCATCCCGATGCGCATGGGAAAACTGCACATAGACAAGCCTTGCTTCAAATCTTTCATCTTGTACAGCCTGTTCATAGACACTGCGAATGGAAGAAAATGTCGCGTACATCTGGCAGAAAAACACTATTTTAATCCGTTCGCTTCTCTTTGCGGCATATACCTGACAAATCTTTTCCAGTCCTTCTTCTTTCGTTTCCTGTTTGTCCACTGCAAGCAGTTCCAAAAGCAGCTCACACAGATACGTATCACTCCTGCTGCATCCCCATATAGCGCTTTTCCTGCATAAAAGCGATCTGATCCATTTTTTGATCCAACTTAATTCACCATTGGAAAAATCCCTGGTTTTTAATAAATCCATCCCGTAAGCTCCGATATAAGATGCTGTATAATTCAGATACCCATAAGGGAGTAATTTTCTGCTTCTCAGCACTGGGATATCCCTGATGAATCGAACTGTTTTCTCGTGCAGACAGGCATCCCGTTTTGGCAGATACAGGATAGCGCCGGAAAGAATATTACTCTTTGTCTGTGGGATCGTCTCAGCCATCTCGCCACAATACCTGTTATTCCAATCGTAAAGAATCGTATTTCCACACAGCATCGTATCACGATCCTGCCATTGCTGCATCAGCAAAGACAGCGAATCCTTCTGATAAAAAGCTTCCGTATCCTTGAGGCAGCAAAAGTACTGAAACCCGTTTTCCGCCGCATATGTAAATGCATAGTTTTTGCTCTTTTCCTGAGAGGGATCTTCCTCAAACAGCTTGATCCGAATGCGTTTGATATTCTCTTTTTTATTGGATGACAATGCCTGGTAACATGCTTCTATCGAAAAATCCCTGTGATATTCTCCTGTCACTAAAAGAGACAAATCCGGGTAATCCTGATATAAGATGGAATTTAAGCAATAGACCGTTTCATCCATCGTTCCATTTACAGCAAAAAGAACCATTAATATTTGATTATCTATTTTCATAATTTTCCGTTCTTTCATAAGTCACAAAACTCCCATAAATTAAAATGAAACCATTCCTATGGGATTTCTTTTCTTATTTTTTCATTTTTTACAATTTATAAAATATTGCCCTCCTAATGGAAGCCAGTCCAATAATTGCTCCATCCATAAAAATTTACCAAAGATCCCCTTTCTCGGAAAAAATATTGTATAAGATATTTTGATAAAATGTTATGTTTTCCAATTGTAGTCAAATATGCGAAGAACCGCATCCCATAAGGACTTTCCTAAAGGCGCGCCAGCCATAACGCTTTTATATCCTCCCGCAAGCCCATCTTTTTTTAATTTTATAATTAAGCGATTTTTTGTGACAATTTCCTAGATTTTCCACAAAAAAAGAAAGAAAAAACAGCAAAAACTGCCAATTTTTTCTTTCCTGTTGCAAAATAAAGAAAAGTGGTATAGAATACTTTCAGACAACATTTTATAGTAAATTGTTGCGTTTTAGAACAAATTCCTATTCATCCTTTTCTCCCAGTCCTGAGAAAATTCCCATGAAATACATAAACCAGCGGCACAGCCAGTACCAGATAAACCACAAGCAGTACCGCAAAGCTCCCATATACCCACCCGCCAGCCCGAAGCAGATACCAGTGGCCCAAAAACTTATTCATCCGAAGCAGCGGCAAGGAAAAAGCTGCACCGCTGGAACTGCCAGCCAGTCCAGGCTCCCATTTGTGATAACATCAAATCATCAATCAGCAGAAAATTGTACCATGACAATATAATATGCTTAACCAGGCAGCCGATAGGGTGTGAATACCTCCGTTCCGAGCCTTGAAGGAAGGAGGCGTTTTTTATGACTACATATGAAGAATTCATGGCCATACTTACAACTGCAATACTTATTGTAGCGATTTTGGAATATATTAACCATAAAAAATAGCACCCCCGCTCTCGCAAAGTAAAGGTGCTATTTTTTAGCCTTTATTACGCCGGAAACGGATAGGTGTCTGCTATCGTATCGGCTGCCTTGTTAAACATATTATAAAGCACTTTAAAAAATATTTCAATACCAAAATGAAAAGGATTCAGAATAAACGCATGAACAGATCGAAGAAATATATCCTATATTTATTTCTTCCAGCATGGTATATACTAACGTGAATGAATCAAAATGGCAGCGGTTTCGGTCAAGTGTTGCATTTTTTTGAGAAAAGGACGCTGGAGGAAGGGGCGCGG
>CAMUPC010000182.1 GCA_947090545.1 uncultured Eubacterium sp.
TTTGTTCAGCAGGATGCTAAGGGCTTCTAAACCTTCTTCCAAGGCCGCAGCCAGGACGTGCCAATCCCCTCTCCCGGCTGGTTATCGCAATTTCTGCAAAAATAACGGCAGACATGACAAAACATGTCAACGTATATTCCTGGCGGATCTTGTTTCTGTGCGGTAATAGCTCCGTTTAAGCTATACAGGATTATTTCTGTGCGGTAATGGCGGAGTTTAGGTTATACAGGATTGTTTCTGTGCGGTAATGGCGGAGTTTAGGCTATACAGGGCTTTCATTTTTAACTGGATGTCGAGACCGTTTATATGGCATCATTTTATCATGTAAAGCTTGCGATAACCAGCCGGAGGAAGGGGAGCGGGGCTTCCTGCCGGTTCCGTTGAAAAAATGTTAGGAGCCCTTTGCATCCTTCTCGATACAGCAGGGGCGAAGCCAAGCGGCACCTTTAGCTGCTGGCGGAACGCCAGGGCGAACTAGGTGCCGCGCCCGGACGGTGCCACAGTGTAGACGCAGGAGGCTTAGGGCTCCTTACATTTTGGAATCGGAACCGGCAGGAAGCCCCGCTCCCCTTCCTCCAGCGTCCCCTTCTGTCAAGCACATACTAAAAATATTTTGTAAATAAAGTATGAACTTAATCTAACCCCGTTACATTTTGTCTAATCTTCTGTATTCGCATCTAAAATGTAATTACAATACTCACTTTTAATAATCGTTCCCATAATTTATAATTTTTTCTATACGCCACTCTAAATCAAAATCTAACTATTATTCTGCCCTCTGCTCTAACGTTTCCTGCGACTTCTCTGCACACAATATCAATGCGACCGGTGTTTCTTCCCCTTCTGCCCTCTCATGTTTTTCAAGCCACCGAAGGTACAATTCAACCTGTCCCTTATCCTGTGGTTCAAATTCCCCTAATTTTAATTCAATCAAAACCAAACGCCGCAGTGTCCGGTGAAAAAAAAGCAGGTCCATATAATAGTCTTTACCATCAAGGACAAAATGCTTTTGGCGGGCTAAGAATGCAAAATCTGAGCCAATTTCCAAAATAAAATTCTCTAATTGGGCAAGAATAGCATTTTCCAGATCCTTTTCGCTGTATGTGTCCTTCAAGCCAAGAAAATCCAATATATATGGATCACGATAAAACATATCTAACGACATTTTCTTTGCTTCAGATAATTCTTCTATTTCATTTTTTATTGTTTCATCAGGTTTTTTTGATATTGCTGTACGCTCATAAAGCATGGATTTTTTGCGTTCACACAGAGTCCTGACTGACCAGTTTTCAATTTTGCACATTACAGCGTAAAAATCTCTTTTCAGCGCATCCTTAATCGGCAGTATTTCAACAAAATGTGACCATGTCAATTACTGCGACAGTGTAGCAACTTTTTCGTAATCAGGAAATTCCTGGTAAAAATTTATCATGCGGGAAATAGCTGATCTGCCAAATCCAGATCCATAATTTACAGACAATCTATTGCTGATTTCAATAACTACCCTTTTTCCATATTCCGGCTTATTGACGCCTGTTATTTCCTCTGTCAGTCTTTTTCCTATCTCCCAGTACAGAGAAATCATTGCATCATTAACAGCCTTTTTTACATCGTCCTTTTTCTGTATTATTAAATCATTGATCTCAGCATATATATGATCAAAAGTATCTGACAGCTTTATTTCCTCTTTCATTGGCATCACCTCACAAAAATTTGCGACATGTCGCAAATTTCTAATTTTATAATCTGTTGTTATTAGGCAGTTACAATAGTTGGAATTTCTTCTATATCGGTTATAAACATGCTGCTAATCATTTTTAACGATTTCCCTATACTATTTGCCTTTCCTATCTCCAGTAAGCGCATTTTCCAATAATTCTTTTAGGAAATGCCTCGTTTTCATATTGCAGATCTAAAGTTGTATCTGATTCTTCACCATTAATCACTATAGTTTAATAATAGCACATAACATCCATCTTGCAACTAAATATTTTCAACCGTTAATAAATCATTATTTGCATATTTCCCATTTATTATTGACAAAAAGTGACATAATATGAAAGGAATTATTTTAATAATATTACTCTTCTGCAAATTATTCTATTTTTCGACCAGTATCTCCAGCGTCCGCATATACACCAAAAAGCCCCAACCATTACCACCCCATCTGAGATAAATGCAACTTTCGCTTGCGATCTGGTTTTTATTACTATATAATGTACCTCAGAGGTGATAAAAATGAGGATTGATGAAAAAGACCTTTTAAACAGTATTTTAGAAAGCCTGAACCGGATTGACTATATCAAGCCGGAGGACATTCCAAATATAGACCTGTATATGGACCAGGTCACCACGTTTATGAACGAGCAGCTTGCCGCCACAAAGCGTTATCCGCAGGACAAGATCCTGACGAAAACGATGATTAACAATTATACAAAAAATAACCTGCTCCCGCCGCCGGATAAAAAGAAATATTCCAAGGAGCATCTGCTGACGCTGATTTTTATCTACTACTTCAAAGGCATCTTAAGCATCAGCGATATTCAATACCTCTTAAATCCGGTGACTGACCGTTATTTTTCTGAAAACGGCGGGCTTGACCTGACTGCGATCTATCAGGAAGTATTTGGGCTGGAAAAGGACGAGGCTGGTATGCTTGCGAAGGATATTACACGCAAATTTCATACAAGCAGCCATACGTTCCCGGACGCCCCGCCCGAAGAACGGGAAAACTTGCAGTTATTTTCTTTTTTATGCATGTTAAGCTTTGATGTGTATGTGAAGCGGATGCTGATTGAAAAGATTATCGATGCGAAGCTGGCAAAGCAGCCTGAAGAAAAAATGAAAAAGAATCCAAAAGAAAACAGAAAAAAATAAAAGGATACCGATGTTACGGGCTTTGCAGTGAATGCCCCAAGGCACAGCCTCTGCAAAGCCCCCGTTTTCAGCCTGCCTCAGATTCTCCGCGCAGGCGCCGGAGCACGAGGTCATATCCGTCATGCCCGTAATTCAGCGAACGGTTTACCCTGCTGATTGTTGCTGTAGAAGCACCCGTTGTCTCCGCAATATCCATATAGGTCTGATGGTTGCGCAGCATATGCGCCACTTCAAACCGCTGCGATAATGCCTGCAATTCATTTACCGTACAGATATCTTCAAAAAAACGGTAGCATTCTTCCCGGCTTTTCAGTGTTAATACCGCGTCAAACAAACGGTCTGCCGCTTCTGTCCTAAGATTTTTACCCATCCCCCGCTCCTTCTGCCTATGTGCCGCCTGCTGCTTCCACGGTATTCCCGGCGAATGCAGCAAGCCGCCCCTGATTGCTGTTATGTCTGCTGGATATACTTGGTTGGAATATATCCTGAATAGTTTTTCCCTTTCAGTGCATATTTTACATGGCTCCACTTTGTGCCTGCCACAGTCACGCTGCTGCCGACAATGGTCACCCTTGTACCCTTCGGTATCTTTCTTTGCACCTTATAGGAAAGCCCTGCTCCGGTTCTGACATTGACGTCCTTGGTCGTATTTCCATACGTATAGATCGTCACGTAGCTGCCGGATAAGTATCCGCTGTAAGACTTCCCGCCCTTGGTATAGGTTACCTTATACCATTTTTTATCGTCTGTCGCCAGTGTATATTTAAAAAACGGCAGCCCGGTTCCTGCTGGAACTACGACAAGCGAATCATATTCCGTTCCTGCCTGCCGCCGTAAATGGATGTTTGCCGTTGTTTTCAGGCGAAACGCGTGCTGGCGCAGTGTATTTGCCGTTAAGATGTCTGACTCTTCGCCGTATTTCAGGTTGCCGTCTTCATCCAGCAAAAATGGAACCACTTTATAAAAATACTGGCGCCCTTCGGACTTGATCACCGTATCGTCCGTATAGGCAGTCACTTCATTCCAGTTGATCGTCTTAAGCTGCTTATACGTACCCCCGTAAGACTTGCTGCGGTAAACCTTATAGCCGTCCGCTTCCTCTACCGGCTCCCACTGGATCGTAATGTAATCCATGTCATTATCTTCCATCCGAAGCCCGCTGACCGGCCCCAGCCCTTCTGCAAAATCTTCAGGATCTAACTCTTCCGGCGGTGTCAGTTCCCCGTTGCCGCCCGTATAGTAAAAATTACAGTCTACATTTCCGGCGATGCCGTTGACACGCCCCGAACTGGAATACTGCCAGTAGGCATAATCCCCTTTATATGCCGTCTGCGTCGTGTAATTCGCCAGCCAGCAGTCATATGCCGTCAGCTTTGCTACGTCAAAGGAGCTGTCCAGAAAATTCGGGCTCCCATAGTACATCGTCGAATAGCCGGCATCCTCAATAATATCTGCATATGCAATCATGTTTTTCGTCACCTGTGCCTTCGACAGCCCATAGGCACGGTAAGCATTGGAAAACGCTTCAAAGTCATATACGACCGGAAGCGTAATCATAGACTGGTAGTTTTTAATCAAATCCAGCGTTTTCTGCGCTTCTTTTTTTGCCTCGCTTGTTGTAATCGAGTTGGAAAAGAAATATACGCCGACCGGAATGCCTGCCTGATAAGCGCCCTGGATATTTTTCCTGAAATACTCGTCCTCATACATGGCGAAGTCTTTGGACAACGCCGTATAGCCGCAGCGGATAAATACAAATTCTACGCCTGCCGCCTTTACTTTTTTCCAGTCAATATCCGCCTGCCACTTGGATACGTCAATGCCATCGATAATATCGCCGTCACTGAACTGTGCCCCATGCGTATAAACCAATCCAGTAAACGGGCTTTTTGTCGTCACTGCCTCGATGCTGCGCAAAGAAAACGGCGCTGCGCCCTCTGCTTCCTGCTCCTTTTGCTGCATCATCATTTTTACATAATCCGGGTCATTGTAATCTGGTGCCAAATCCTGCGGCAATACCGCGCCTTGTGTCTGTCCGGGCGCTTCCGTATCCGCAGCCGTATGTTCCCCGGCGGAAGCTTCTATGTCCTGCACCTGCGGCTGCGCCGCGGCGGATACCAGATACCCGGCAGGAGAACCGCAGATCAGCATACACCCCAATGCACCTGCTAAAATTCGACTTTTCTGCTTCATGTATAACTCCTTTGTACTTTTTATGTGCAATATCCCAAACAACCTGAACATGGCACCTATCATAATCACGCATTATTAAGGTTACCTTAAAAAGTACGAAAGAACGTCCTGTTTTTTACGTGTCATACACTGTGAATTTTTGGCAAATTTTTGACATACAGATTATTTCATCGCAGATACAACCTCGGAAATACGGTTCACAACCTCTTCTATATTTTTATTTACCACAGAGCTGCGTTCTGACAGCTTGCCTACCTCGCTTGCGACAACGGCAAAGCCAGCGCCAAGATCCCCCGCCCTTGCCGCTTCAATGCTTGCGTTAAGCGCCAGGATCTTCTGACGGCTTTGAATGGAGCGCAGCGTCCCTGTTTCCTTCTTAATCGTCTCGATCAGCTCATTTGTCTCTTTTACACCGTCCGCAAGGCTTGTAAAGATATGGCTCGTCCGGTTTTTGGCGTATTCCGACCGGATAAAATGATTTACCGCATCGCTTAAGATCTCTACGGACGCCTGTACCACCTCCGCCGAGGCTACTTTTACCTTGCGCAGCGACCGCATATATGTATCAGGGTTCAGCCCAAGTTTCTCCGCCGTCTTACGGCACTGTTCCTCGTCTGGTTCTTCCTGCAAGATCTGGCCGCCCAGCACAGACCCAAACTTCTCTCCTTCGACCGTCAGTTCTACCGCAAAATCATACAGCCCTGCATGGCAGCGGTAAACGCCGTCCGCCTCCTGGTCGCATTTTTCACACCTCGCGCATCCTTCCTTGCACCCGCGCATCATCTTGCAAAATTCTGTAAAATTATGCTGCTCTGAAATATAACTGCCGTCCGCCCCGATTGCCACTGCCGCCATACCGGTCGCAGTCGCCCAGTTTGAGATGATCCGGTCAAACTTCTTCATATCCGCAAAATCCTGTATTTTCACAACTGGTTCCTCCTTACTATAGACACTCTGTAACTATTGTACTATGCCCCGGACATTTTGTCATGTATTTTTTTACATTTTTCACAATTCGCCCGCATAGTACAAAATCACCAGCCGCACGACCCGGCTGTAGCTTTTCATCCCATCCTTGACACCGTTGATCGTCAGGTTTTTTTCCAAAAATACATTGGTCGCCTGGTTCACTGTCTCAGTGGAAAAAAACGCTTTTTTCTCTACCTGCTCCCACTGCTCCTGCGTCAGGAACACATCGTCTTGCAGCACCTGCTCGTTCGCCTGCACAAGCTCCCCGCGCAGCTCATCCGGCACGCTCTGGCGCACCTGCCTTGCCAGATATCCAAGCACGCTCAAATATCCCGAATACTGCAAATACGGATCGTCAGACTCAATACACGCCGCAAACCCGAAAAAATTAGCCTCATCCTCCAGGATCACTCCTTTTAAATGGGAATATTCGTGACAGATTGTAGCAGGCAGGTTGACAGGATACATGACCGCATTATAATTTGCTTCCATTGTAAACGGAAAATAAATGCCGAGCAGATACTGCTGGCTCATAAAATGAGACGCGCGGATCGGCTTCGGATTCGGATAATAGCCCGCCAGATACGGAAAACCCGCTCCCTGCGCCCGCATCGCGCCCGCACATGCATCATAAAGCTGCTGCCTGGAACCGTCGTAAACTGCTTCTCCATCCGCTGCGCGCGTTACCACGCCAGACAGCTCGTTCGCCCGTGTCACGACCTGCGTATACGCCGCGATCAGCTCCTGCATCCCATATTCCGCCTGCGGCGCGTCCTGGGTATGCTGTCCCTGTCCAGAGGATAGTGCCTGTTCTTCCAGCGTTTTCGCGTGATACAGCACATAGCAGTTGAGCGTTTCTGTTCCATATATGTAGATAAGCACCCAGCAGACGAGCCGCACATTCCAGGCACGGAGGCGTTGCAGCTTTCCGGGGTTTTTTCTGCGTTTTTTCCCCAGCAGAAAGACGGGGATCAAAAGAAGCTCCAGCGCCAGAAGCAAGATCCCTATGACAATGAGGATCTCGCCGACAGAGCCGGAAAACAGGTTGGAAATCCTGGTGAGTGCCGCTGTACAGACTGGAAACACATGCAGGCGGTACCAGTCTGAAAAACCTGATACGTTCCATGCTGTGATATGCACAGTGAGAAGAAAGAGCACGAGCGCTGCCATGCAGAGTGTTTCTGCTTTCTGTACGATGCGGTGCTTTGGGGTGGTTTTGCTGGTGGTTTTCTTTTGGGCTTTGGGGGTTATTTGTGGGTGGTTTTGTGGTTTTTTCATGGGTTTTTCTTTCTTTTTGAGTGATGGATTGGGGTGGTGCTTGCGTACGTTAAAGTAAGAAAATTGTACCATATTTCCTAAATACTGTCCATGTTATTATTTTCCATGTTGGGTGTTGTGGGGGGTCAAAAAAGGACGCCGGAGGAAGGGGAAAGGGGCTGGCTTTCTGTTCCGATTCCAGAATGTAAGGAGCCCTAAGCGTCCTGCGGTTACGCTGTGGCACCGTCCGGGCGCGGCACCTAGTTCGCCCTGGCGTTCCGCCAGCAGCTAAAGGTGCCGCTTGGCTTCGCCCCTGTGTTGTAGAGCAGGATGCTAAGGGCTCCTAACATTCTTCCATAGTCACAGAAAGCCAGCCCCTTTCCCCTTCCTCCGGCTGTTGCTTCAAAGCTCCAGGTGAAGATGGCAACGGTGGGTGATACTTGGTTTGCTGTCTTTTTCTGTGCCTGATCTATTGTTTATTATTTGCTTCTGAAAACTGCTGTTACCATCTTAGCTCCTAGAGCGTGTTTGAAAATTCCCCGTAGTTCAACATTATGCCGAAAATTATTAAATGAACTGCAAAATTATGGTTCTGTTCAAGTTAAAATATGGTTAATAAGACGAAAAATCTTATTTTTATAGCATGATTTCAATAAACTATATCTATAAAATTGTGTATTTTTGATTTTTCAAACACGCTCTAGTGCTCCATCCGGGCAGAAACTAGAATTTAGTGCAGTCTGATTCGCGTCAGTGCAAGGCAAAATTTTGACGGCGATGTGGTTCCAGCGACTAGAAATTTTAACGCAGCAAGGCGTGAATCAAACTGTAATAAACTCTAATTTCTGCCCGGATGGAGCACAAGCTTAAAACCGTCAATAAACATTTCCGAGAACTCAAACGGGATTTCGTTGGGCTGTTCGTCCATGATTTGAATAAATCGCTGATCAAGGGGCAAGTTCACCTTGCTCAATAGCTCAATAAAGTCCTCGTAGTGGTTATAATGCCCCTGGTAGATTTTCCGGTATTGTTCCTTTCCGGGGGCATGTTATAATGCCCCTGATAGATTTTCCAATATTGTTCCTTTCCGGGGGCATACTGTTCCGCCGGAAAGATTTCACCATTACAATGGGAATCCCATCCGTATGCCATCATTTTATTTAAAGCTTGCGAAAACCAGCCGGAGGAAGGGGAGCGGGGCTGGCTTCCTGTGACTATGGAAGAATGTTAGGAGCCCTTAGCATCCTGCTGAACAAAAGCAGGGGCGAAGCCAAGCGGCACCTTTAGCTGCTGGCGGAACGCCAGGGCGAAT
>CAMUPC010000183.1 GCA_947090545.1 uncultured Eubacterium sp.
CACAGCGTAACCGCAGGATGCTTAGGGCTCCTTACATTTTGGAATCGGAACAGGAGACAAGCCCCGCTCCCCTTCCTCCAGCGTCCCCTTCCCAACTCCCCTATATCAGTTATTCCACATTACCCTCTTCAAATTCCTTCATAAAAGCAACCAGCTTTTCCACACCTTCCTTCGGCATCGCATTATAAATCGACGCCCTCATCCCGCCAACAGACCGGTGCCCCTTAAGATTCACAAGCCCTGCCTTTGCAGCTTCTTCCACAAACTTCGCATCCAGCTCCTTATCCCCCGTCACAAACGGCACATTCATCAATGAACGGTCTTTCGGCACTACAGTCCCCCGAAACAGCTTGCTCTGGTCAAGAAAATCATACAAAATCTTCGCCTTTTCTTCGTTGCGTTTTTGGATCTCTTCCAGCCCGCCCATATTTTTTAACCACTTAAATACTTTCCCGCAAATATAAATACCATAGCAAGGCGGCGTATTATACAGTGAGTCCGCATCTGCATGTGTCTTGTATTTTAACATCGTAGGCGTGCCTTCCAGTACATCGTCGCTGATTAAGTCCTCGCGGATAATCGCGATCACAACGCCTGCCGGACCGACATTTTTCTGCACGCCGCCAAAGATCACGCCGTATTTGCTGACATCCACAGGCTCTGATAAAAAGCAGGAGGATACGTCGGCTACGAGCAGATGCCCTTTGGTATTCGGCAGCTCTTTGTATTTTGTGCCGTAGATCGTATTGTTTTCACAAATGTACACATAGTCCAGATCTTCTGGGATATCGAGATCGGAACAGTCTGGGATATACGAAAACGTCTTGTCCTCGGAGGATGCCAGCTTTACTGCTTCCCCGTAGATCTGCGCCTCCTGGTATGCTTTCTTTGCCCACTGCCCGGTTACGATATAGCCGGCTTTTTTGTGCTTCATCAGGTTCATTGGAATCATCGCGAACTGCTGGGATGCGCCGCCCTGTAAAAACAGTACCTTATAATTGTCCGGTATGTGCATCAGGTCGCGGATATCCTGCTCTGCTTCTTTAATAATCGTATCGTATACTTTGGAACGGTGGGACATCTCCATGACGGACATCCCGCTGCCCTTGTAATCCAGCATTTCCTCCGCTGCTTCCTTAAGCACCTCTTCCGGCAGCACTGCCGGGCCTGCGGAAAAATTGTACACTCTGCTCATTTGGTATTCCTCCTTTTATTTTGGCATTACTGCCCTGACGCTTTGTTTTTCAGATCTTCTTCGGAAAACGCTTCGCTGATCGGCGCTCCCGGCGCAACCATCGGCCACACCTTGTCGTCGCTGTCGATTATGCAGTCCAGTACAACTGGGCCTTCTGCCGCTAATGCCTGGTCAAGCGCCTGTTCAAATTCCTGCCTTGTCGTCACGCGGATGCCTGTCGCGCCCATCGCTTCCGCCAGCTTTACAAAATCGACCGAGTCACGCAGCACGGTCGCTGAATAGCGCTCTTCATAAAACAAATCCTGCCACTGGCGCACCATGCCGAGTACGTGGTTGTTAAAAACAATCTCGATTATATGCAGCTTCTGGCGAACTGCCGTGGCGATCTCATTCATATTCATGCGGAAGCACCCGTCTCCCGCTATGTTAATGACCGTTTTGTCCGGGTTCGCTGTTTTTGCGCCAATCGCGGCGCCAAGCCCGTACCCCATCGTTCCAAGCCCGCCGGACGTCAGAAAATGCCTTGGGTTCGCGTACTGATAATACTGCGCTGCCCACATCTGATGCTGCCCGACCTCGGTGACGATCACTGCGTCGCCGCTTGTCTTTTCATAGATTTTTTCCACCATAAACGGGCCGCAAAGCCCCTGCGGGGCGTACGTCAGCGGATATTTCTGCTTTAAGCCTTCGATATAAGAGAGCCATTCGTCGTGGTTTTGCTGCTCTAGCTGCGCATTGATCCTTGACAGTACTTCTTTCAGGTCGCCGATCACGCTTGCTGTTACAAGGATATTTTTATTGATCTCCGCAGGGTCTACGTCAAATTGGACGATCTTTGCCTGCTTTGCAAATTTTTCCGCGTTGCCGATCACGCGGTCGCTGAAACGGACGCCGACAGCAAGCAGCAGGTCGCATTCGCTGACCCCGTAATTGGACGTTTTTGTGCCGTGCATTCCAAGCATTCCGGTATATCTTACGTCTGTTCCGTCAAACGCGCCCTTCCCCATCAGGGAATCGCACACCGGAGCCTGCACTTTATCCGCAAATTCGCGCAGCTCCCTGGACGCTTCCGCCAAAATAACGCCGCCGCCCACAAATATGTACGGTTTTTTCGCGTCTTTGATATACGAAACTGCTTTGTCAATATCCTCCTGACGGAGCTTTTCGGTAACTCTCGCCGGCATTTCGATCGTTTCCGGCGTATACTCTGTTTTATTTGCCGTGACGTCCTTTGGAATATCTACTAACACCGGGCCCGGCCTGCCTTTTCTTGCGATAGTAAACGCCCGGCGCAGGATCTTTGCCAGATCCGCGACATCTTTTACTATAAAATTATGCTTTGTAATCGGTGTTGTGATACCTGCAATATCAATTTCCTGAAAACTGTCTTTTCCAAGCAGAGGGACATTGACATTGCACGTAATTGCCACCAGAGGAATCGAATCCATATAAGCCGTCGCAATCCCCGTCACGAGGTTCGACGCGCCCGGGCCGCTCGTCGCCAGGCAGACACCTACCTTCCCGGTGCTGCGTGCATAGCCGTCTGCCGCATGGGATGCTCCCTGCTCATGAGACGTCAGGATATGCCTGATCTCGTCCCTGTGTTTGTACAATTCATCATATACGTTCAGGATCGCCCCGCCCGGATAACCAAAGACGATGTCTACACCCTGTTCTTTCAGGCACTCAATTAAAATCTGCGCCCCTGTCAACTGCATGTTTTTCCCTGCCTCCTTTACTGCTGTCCCTAACTGCCGCGCCAATCTTTTCCACTGCTTTCCCGCGGCTGCCTGGACAGGCTGATTTTCTATGGTTATTCCTGCGAACCAGGCATCTGCATCACAGCGCCGCGGTTTCCAGAGGTTACCATAGCCGCATACCGTGCCAGATAGCCGCTCGTCACCTTCGGCTCTCTTGGCTGCCATTTCGCCTTTCTCGCGGCAAGCTCCTCCTCAGAAACAGCAAGCTCCAGCTTCATATTTGGAATATCGATTTGGATCGTATCCCCTTCTTCTACAAGCGCAATCGGCCCGCCGACCGCTGCTTCCGGTGAAACATGCCCGATGGAAGCCCCGCGGCTTGCCCCTGAAAAACGTCCGTCTGTAATCAGCGCCACCGAGGAGCCAAGCCCCATGCCTGCAATCGCTGAGGTCGGATTTAACATTTCACGCATTCCCGGCCCGCCTTTTGGCCCTTCATAACGGATCACTACGACATCGCCGGCATGGATCTTACCGCCCTTGATCGCTGCAATGGCATCCTCTTCACAGTCAAATACCCTTGCCGGGCCTTCATGCACCATCATTTCCGCTACGACAGCAGAACGCTTCACCACCGAGCCGTCCGGCGCCAGGTTGCCCTTTAATACGGCAAGCCCGCCTGTCTTGCTGTACGGATTGTCTACCGGGCGGATGACCTCTGGATTTTTATTGACCGCATCCTTGATATTCTCTCCGATCGTCTGGCCTGTAACCGTCATGCAGTCCGTATGGATCAGCCCGATATCCGCAAGCTGCTTCATTACGGCATAGACGCCGCCCGCTTCGTTTAAGTCCTCCATATACGTCGGGCCCGCAGGCGCAAGGTGGCACAGGTTCGGCGTCTTTTCACTGATTGGATTCGCAAATGAAATATCAAAATCAAACCCGATCTCATGCGCGATTGCCGGAAGGTGGAGCATACTGTTCGTAGAACAGCCCAGCGCCATATCCACGGTCAGCGCGTTAATCACCGCTTCCTTCGTCATAATATCCCTCGGGCGGATGTTTTTGCGAAGCATCTCCATCACAGCCATACCCGCATGTTTTGCTAATTTAATCCGCTCGGAATAAACGGCTGGAATCGTGCCGTTGCCCCTTAATCCCATACCGAGTGCTTCGGTTAAGCAGTTCATCGAATTTGCCGTATACATCCCGGAGCACGAACCACAGGTCGGACATGCCTTCTGCTCAAATTCGCGCACATCCTCCTCGCTCATCGTGCCAGCCGCATAAGAGCCGACCGCTTCAAACATCGAAGAAAGGCTCGTCTTATGCCCCTTGACATGCCCCGCAAGCATCGGGCCGCCGGATACAAAAACGGTCGGCACATTGATCCTTGCCGCCGCCATCAGCAGTCCCGGCACATTTTTATCACAGTTCGGCACCATAACAAGCGCGTCAAACTGATGCGCCAGCGCCATACACTCGGTAGAATCCGCAATCAGATCCCTCGTTACAAGCGAATACTTCATGCCGATATGCCCCATCGCGATCCCGTCGCAGACCGCAATTGCCGGAAATACGACCGGAACGCCGCCCGCCTGCGCCACGCCGAGCTTGACTGCGTTTACAATTTTATCCAAATTCATATGGCCAGGCACAATCTCATTATAAGAACTTACGATGCCGACCATTGGTTTTTTCATCTCTTCTTCTGTAAAACCGAGTGCGTTAAACAGGGATCGGTGCGGTGCCTGCTGCATTCCGGTTTTTACCTGATCACTTTTCATTGTTTGGTTTCCTTTCTTTTTTATACGAATTGTGTAAAACAAATTACTTTATTGACTACATTCTGTCCTTCGATCGATACTACTGATTTATTTTTTACAAGATACTGTATTTTGCATATCATAGGCCTGGATATTCTGCTGTCAATCTGCAATTGGTCCAGCGTCCCCTTCTCTATTTTGATCGAAATGACCGATTCCCTGAATAAAAACGCCGGAATGATCATATTAAATATTTTAAAATTTATATTTTGGGATACGGCTACCGGAAAGTTTTTAAAAATAATACAATCCGTTTGCTTGGAAATTCTAAACTCTGGAATGATATATACAGGTGCCTTCTCTCCTTTACCGCCAAATCCTGACAACGGCAGAATATCATTTGTCTGATAGCTGTCTGGATATCGCACACGCAGCGCTGCTTCTTTTGCACACCAAACCGGAAACAATGCCCCTGTATCCAACAAACAGTAATGATGCTTATTTTCTACCATAAATACCGGACGCGCCAAATTCTCATATAAGTCTAAAATCATACGGTCATCCCCATATTACCATACAACGGTCATCACTGCCGGTATAAGAATGAATATAATCGGCACCGCTCGTATACCAGCGGATATCAGCCTCGTCAAAATCCTCCGGCTTAACCGCTTCCGCAACAACACCGCTGCGAATATTCGGTCCGTCCGCAATATAATTCTGCACAAATACATACATATCTGGATACTTTTCAACGATCTCGTTCCAGGTCAGAATTTCATCATTCATACCTTATCCAATCCTTTCACAAATCACATCGCCCATCTTGGCAGTTCCAATCTGCGTCACCGCGGCACGCTTTTCTTCTTCCTGCGGCATAATATCAATCGTGCGGTATCCGTCTGCCAGCACCTGCTTTACCGCCGTTTCCACTGCATCCGCTTCTTTGTCCAGATCAAAGCTGTAGCGCAGCATCATCGCCGCGGAAAGAATCGTCGCGATCGGATTAGCAATGCCCTTGCCCGCGATATCCGGCGCAGAACCGCCGCTTGGCTCATACAGCCCGAATTTTGTATCGTTTAAGCTTGCCGACGGCAGCATTCCAATCGATCCAGTCAGCATGGACGCTTCATCAGATAAAATATCTCCAAACATATTTTCCGTCAAAATCACATCAAACTGCTTCGGGTCTTTGACAAGCTGCATCGCGCAGTTGTCTACGAGCATATGCTCATACGAGATTTCCGGGTAGTCCTTTGCCGTCTCTTCCACGATCTTTCTCCACAGGCGAGACGAATCCAGGACATTCGCCTTATCGACGCTCGTCACCTTTTTCCGGCGTTTTGCGGCAATATCAAACCCGCGCTTTGCGATCCGGCGAATCTCTTCTTCATTGTATGTCAGCGTATCCTCTGCGGTCATTACGCCGTCTCTTTGTTCTGTCACACGCTTTCCGAAATACAAGCCTCCGGTCAGTTCGCGCATAATCATCATATCAAAACCGCCGCCAATAATATCGTCCTTGAGCGGACAGGCTTCTTTCAACTCTTTATATAAATAAGCCGGCCTTAGATTGGCAAACAGGTTCAGCGACTTGCGGATCTTAAGCAAGCCTGCTTCCGGCCTTAAGGATGGTTCTAATTTGTACCACGGGGATGTTGCCGTGTTGCCGCCAATGGAACCCATTAGTACGGCATCGGAAGCCTTCGCCTGTGCAATCGCCTCATCCGTCAGCGGCACGCCGACTGCGTCGATCGAACATCCTCCCATTAAAATATCTTCATAATCAAACTGGTGTCCGTATACGGCACCGACTTTATCCAATACTTTTCTTGCTTCCGCAGTTATTTCCGGCCCGATTCCGTCTCCGGCGATAACGCCAACATGATATTTCATATGAAAACTTCCTTTCTTTTGAATTTTGATACAGTCTGCCGTTTACTATCATATAACTTTTGCCCCCATTTTTCAACCATCAAATCTAAAACTGTCTGAAATTACCGAAAAAAAGGAGCTGTTCAGAAATAACTTATACATGTTGCGCAGAACAAAACACACAACAGGCACCCGTTATTTTTGAACAGCCCGCTTATTACGGCTTATTTTCCTTTTTTTGTTTCTACCGCGTTCGCTGAATCCTCCGGCTTTTCCACAACCGAGATCGCTGCGCGCTGCATCGGGATACGGCAGTTTTTATTGCTTCCAAACTCTACAATCACCGTATCGTCTGAGATATCAATAATCGTTCCATAAAAACCGCTCGTAGTAAGGATCGTGTCGCCGACCTCAATCGATGCAAGCATGGCGTTCTTTTTCTTCTGCTCCTTCTGCTGCGGACGGAACATAAAAAAATACAAAAACGCAACCATAATGACCAGCGACAGGATCATGCTGGCGCCTGCGCCCGCGGTGCCTGCTGCCTCTGCTGCAAGAATATGTGGTGAGATCATTTTTTTCCTCCTAAACAATCACAAAATTTGTGTCTGCACAGATCCGCTTCATCCGTTTAGATACATAAAAAGTATTGTACACAAAGTCTGGGGATTGGGCAACCTATTTTAGAAAAATTTTACTGAATTTCCCTATTTTTTGCTCGCTGCAAACCCATCCAGCTTTTTCGCCTTATACGCTTCAAACTTTCCTTCGTCCAAAGCCGCGCGAATCTCTTCCATCATCGTATTGTAAAAATACAGGTTGTGCAGCACGCATAGGCGCATCCCCAGCATTTCCTTCGCCTTGAGCAAATGTCTGATATAGGCACGGCTGTACGTACGGCACGCCGGGCACTGGCAGCCCTCCTCGATCGGGCGCATATCCATTTCGTACTGCTTGTTAAACAGGTTCAGCTTGCCGTGATTCGTATACACATGCCCATGCCTTCCATTTCTCGTCGGATACACGCAGTCAAAAAAGTCTACGCCGCGTGCAACGCCCTCCAAAATATTTTCCGGCGTACCGACCCCCATCAAATACGTCGGCTTATTGACTGGCAGGTGCGGCACCGTCTCCTCTAAAATATGGTACATCTCCTCATGCGTCTCGCCTACCGCAAGCCCGCCCAGCGCATAGCCGTCCAGATCCAGCTCCGCGATCCGTCTGGCATGGTCGATGCGGATATCTTCAAATACAGCTCCCTGGTTAATCGCAAATAAAAGCTGGTGCTTGTTGATCGTATCGTCCATGCTGTTTAAACGCTTCATCTCTTCCTTGCAGCGTACCAGCCAGCGTGTCGTACGGTCTACCGAGTTCTGCACATACGTACGGTCTGCGCGGCTCGACGGGCATTCGTCAAACGCCATCGCGATTGTTGAAGCGAGATGGGACTGGATCTGCATACTCTGCTCCGGGCCCATAAAGATTCGGCGCCCGTCCACATGCGACTGGAAGTAAACGCCTTCTTCTTTGATCTTTCGCAGGCTTGCCAGGGAAAAGACCTGGAATCCGCCTGAATCTGTCAGGATCGGCTTGTCCCATCCGATAAATCGGTGCAGCCCGCCCAGCCTCTGGATCAGCAGGTCGCCGGGGCGCACGTGGAGGTGATACGTATTGGAGAGCTCTACCTGGGTTTTGATGCCGCGCAGGTCATCGGTGGATACGGCGCCTTTGATTGCACCGCAAGTGCCTACGTTCATAAAGACGGGGGTTTGGATGTCTCCGTGTACGGTGTGGAGGATGCCGCGTTTTGCTCTGCCTTGCTGTTTGATTAATTCATACATATTGTTTTGCTTTCTGTCCTTCTATCCTTTTTATTTTTTGCTTTTTATACTTGATTGGGAATTTTTGTATTTTTTTAATTATGGTGTGTTTTTTGCGGGGGGGACGCTGGGAGAGGGGATTGGCACGTCCGGGCGGCGTCCGTTCCAGAAGGTTAAGAAGCGCTAGGCATCCTGCGGTTATGCTGTGGCACCGTCCGGGCGCGGCACCTAGTTCGCCCTGGCGTTC
>CAMUPC010000184.1 GCA_947090545.1 uncultured Eubacterium sp.
GCGTAACCGCAGGATGCTTAGGGATTCTTAACCTTCTGGAACGGACGCAGCCAGGACGTGCCAATCCCCTCTCCCAGCGTCCCTCCGCCAGTTTTCCACCCTCTAAAACCTCTTCATCAGCCGCGCCATCCTCCTCCCGCCCGGAAACTGCCTCATCTCTTCCGGCGTCATCGCCCGCAGCGTCAAAAGCAGCACCAAATAAACAACGACCCCACCCAAAAACGCCACCGGCACAGTTACATACTTCCATTTCACAACCTGGCTCAGCGCCACCTCAATAATCCAGCTCATCGAAGCCATAATCGACGCACACACCCCCGGCAGCACAAAGGTTTTCATAAACTCCGGCGCCCAATATCCGCTCCGGTAAAGCGCCGCCTGGTTCAGCACCGTAACGCACACGCCAAATACCGCCATCGAAGCAATCACCGCATAGATATGGAGATCAGTAAATTTTAACAGCACAATCAATACAATCACCTGCAATACAAGCGAAATCCCACTGTTGATCACCGGGGCGCGCAGCTTGCCGACACCTTGCAGGATACTCGCCGTAACCGTAGCAAGCGAATAAAAAATCACAATCGAGCCCCCAGCAAGCAGCAGCCCTGACGCCAACGGCTGCGTATCCTGGAATAAAAATTCCATCAAAGGCGCTGACAGCAGCATTAATAAAAACGACGCCGGAAACGCAATCAGCATCGAAAATCGAATCGCAAGCTCTGTCTTTAATACGACCTCTTCCTGCCTTTTCTTTACAAAGGACGAGGTAATGCTTGGGATACATGCCGCGCCGATTGCTGCCGCGATCGCAACCGGGAGGTTCAGCATTGTGCGGAACTTCCCGGAAAATACGCCCCATAAAAGCGCCACCTGCTCCGCGTCCGCGGCATCCTTCATCATATGCTTAAAGATGCCCTGTTCGATTACGATGTTTAAGTTAAACAGCGCAGAAGCGGCAAGAAACGGCAGCACTGTAAAAAACATCCTGCGGAACAATACCTCATAAGGCACCCGCTTTGCGTGCTCCTTGCGCATTTTTTTACGCCAGATCCGTACAAACCCTTTATACAAAATATACAAAAACAGCAGGGAAAACGCAGCGCCTGCCGTCGTACCAAGCGCCGCGCCCGCAGCGCCGTAAGCCGCGTGGTAGCCTTCCTCATTTGCCAGCACCCTGCCGATCTGCCCGCCCTTGGACGCCAGAAAATAAGCGGCAAGCACGCTGACAAACGCATTGACAAGCTGCTCTAATACCTGGGATACCGCGCTCGGATACATATTTTCCATGCCCTGGAAAAACCCGCGCAGCACGCCTAAAAATGCCGTAATAAACAGCGTCGGCGCAAGTACGCGCAGCGCGTACAGGCTTAACGGCGTCTCAAAGATAGTCGCGGTAATAAAGCGCGCACCGAAAAAAATAGCCGCACAAGCCAAAGCGCCTGCAAACATTGCAAATAAAAACGCGCATTTTAAGACCCGGTACGCGTTCCTGGACTCTCCCTTCGTCCGGTAATCCGCGACCAGCCTGGAAACTGCCATCGGCAGGCTGTAGGACGAGATAAGCAAAAAGATGTTGTAAATATCAAACGCGCATCCATAGTAATTATTTCCCAGATCCCCGATAATGTTCGTCAGCGGTATCCGGTAGATAAGCCCGATGATCCTGCCAAGGATCGCAGCAGCGGCAAGCACGCCGCCCTGCATGAGAAAATCCTGATTTTTATTTCTGTTTTTGTTCCTGTTTGCCATATGACCTTCACTATCCTACTGCATCTGCCCAGCGTCCGCATAAATATGCACTCTGTCCAGATGCGAATTATCAGTAATGCAGACCCACGTCTTTCCCGGATTGAGCACGATCTCGTTTCCCTTGCTGTCAAAATACCTGGCAGGGGCAAACTGTTCCTCACGCTTCCACGTGATCTCTTCTGCCTTTCCGCCTGTAATATACCACCCGCTTCCTTCGCCGGTGACCGCGATGTCGAGATACCCTTTGTCGTCCAGCGTGCGTACACTGGAGTTTTGGATCAGGATATTTTTCACCGCAAGCTGGCTGGAGTCGTTTCCGTCGATATGGCGTGCGCCGTACTGATACCGATAGTATAAGCCATCCTTTGGATTATATTCAAAATACGGCTTGTTGATCAAATATCCCGGCTGTACGACCGCCGCGTCCTGGCAGTTTTTTCCGTCTAATTCCACTGGCTTATCTTCCTCTGCAAACTGGAACGGCGCTTTGAAATCTTTGGCATATTTTGTCTCGTACTGCTTAAGCCCGATGCCAGCGGCAAGCCCTTCCCCGGTTGCGTAGGCATTGTGCGGCGCTTTTTTTGCCGTATCCCGGTAAATAACCGCCTTGTCAACCTCGTATTCCAGCCCGTTTAAATCGTCGATCTGTCCGCTCTCCAAAAATCCCTGTGCATAGGAAGCCTGTCCGTAATGCAGGTAAATCGCATCAAACCCCATCGAATAATACGCGTAATACAGGCGGCTGCTTCTGACAGAGCCTAATTTTTCAAGCTTTTTATAATTGTCAAAAATCCCCATCAGGCGCGTCAGCCCGCCTTCTACCGGAGCCTCAAAAATGACCTGCGCCTGCCCGATGCCGTACTGCGGCAGCGCAGAATCCGTATTGCCGATCATGCAGGAAACCGGGCGCTGCTTCGCGCGCTTTTTACTGACCCATTCCCCGGTCAGGTAGCTGCGTGCCTGCCCAGCGTGCAAGTCCTCTGCCACAGTCTCCTCGTCCGGCAGTGTCTCTTCCTCTGCCTGCGTCGGCGGCTCTTCCGGCTCTATTTCCACAACTGTCTGCGGTTTCGGTTCCGGCAAGGGAGCCGCTTCTTCCTCTTTTTTGCCGCATCCGCTAAGCAGCATCCCAGCGCCTGCCGCCGCAAGGATACTGAGCATCCACTTCTTTTTCCACTCTTTTTTCATGATAGGTACCTTTCCGTCTGTACGTTTTTATTCCTGTTAGTTCTATTTTTCGCCAGTGTCACCGCAAAATATGAAGCTCCTCTAAAATCTCCCGCTGTACGCCTTCCATCCTGCCTGCATCGGCTTCCTCCATATGGTCGTATCCGAACAGGTGCAGCATACTGTGTACGATCAAAAACGCAAACTCCCGTTCCTTGCTGTGCCCAAAGCTTTCCGCCTGCTGCTTGACACGCTCGATATTGAGCACGATATCCCCCAGCACGACCTCGCCCGTATCCGGGTTAAAATTATCGGCATCCGCTTCAAGCTGCGAAAAATCCCCAGCTTTCTTATAATGAATCATCGGAAACGACAGCACGTCCGTGGGGCTGTCCATTTCCCGAAATTCCCGGTTCAGCATACAGATCCCCTCGTCGTCTGTTAAAAGCAGGTTGACCTCTGCTTCAAACGGGAACTTTTCGTGTGCTGCTGTATAGTGAATTACCTCTTTTGCCGTTTTTTCATAATCAAACGGAAGGTCTACATTGATTTCTTCTTCGATGCTGATTGTCATAAAAACTCCTCCTCTTTGACCGAAAATACGCCTGTTTGTGCAAATACCGCCATTATAAAAGTTCCTCCTCCTTCGCTAAAAACTCCCGGATTTTTAAAAACTGGTTCATCGTAAGCCCGCTGCTGTCATATATGCCGGAGGATGATTCCTCGTTCAGCGTCTGGTAAATCACCATATCCCGGTTCCAGGAGCTTGACAGCGTCGTATGGTCAAGCAGTTCAAACTTCGTCACCAGTGTATCTGTAATATGTACAATCGCAGACTCAATGGTAGATATTTTTTTGTTCTGCCCTCCAAATTCACTTAAAATCAAGATTACATCGTTTGGGAAGCAATTATCCTGCGCAATGCGCACACCGCTTTCGACAAACGGCTCCCCGCCAAACTTCCCCAAACGGTAATAAAATCCGCTGACTGCCGCCAGCTTCGTATTGACCTGAATCTTGGCGGCACAATGCGCGGCGATCCTGGACACCCGGATCGCATGGTTATAATCCCCCTGGGAATACCGCTTGATCTCCCGCACCAGATGAAAGCTCGGGTCTACAATCGTATCCAGGCTGATTTCTCCAAAATGCTCCTGGCGAAAATGCAGCCATTCGTACAAAAAATGCATACCCGCCACCGTAAGCACACTGCCAAGCAGCGTAAACAGCAGCAGGGAAACCGTTGGAATCCCGTTTTCCAGATAGTAAAACAGCACCGGAACCGCCATATTTAAAGAAAACCCCATCATCTCCGCATAAATACGGTGCTCCTTTTTTTCATACATGCCAGTCAGCATAATGCCAAGCAGCATCAGCATCAAATAACAAGCCATCGCTTCTACGGAAGTGCTTCCATTGATAGAAAGATGGATGGAAAAAAACAGCGATACCGCAAACGCCTGCTCTCTGTTTAACCCTGCCGCCAGCAAAAAAGCAATGCCAAGCACCGGCGCCGTGTATGCCGGAAAAAACGATACAAGCACCATCAGGATAATGCCCGCCGTATAGTACACGCAGATCCTGTCGTAATCTTCCGCGGAATCCGGCTGTTCTTCGCTGTGCAGCCTGCCGCTTTCCAGAAAAAAAATAAACGATGCCGCAAACAGCACGTCCACAAACAGCGTTGTAATGATCTCGCCGAGCGCCATCCGGTGCACCGCGCCAAACAACAGCCCGCCAAGCAGGGTAGCTGCGCCGATGTACACAAGCTTTATGACCCGCTTCGCAATAAATCTGTCCTCTGTCATGCTTTCCATTTCGTCACCTGTTTTTTACGCCTCATATCGCTGGTGCGTTTTTGCACCGCATCGAGCTGTTTTTTTTCATATACCTCGTAAGCGTTTACAATCCTCTGCACAAGCGGATGGCGCACGACATCCCTGCTGGACAGCTCACAGATCCCGATATCCTCGATGCCTTTTAGCACCGTCAGCGCTACATCCAGCCCGGACTTTGCATCCGGCGGCAGATCCTTCTGCGTGGCGTCTCCGGTTACGACGACCTTGGAGCCAAACCCGATTCTCGTTAAAAACATCTTCATCTGTGCCGGAGTCGTATTCTGCGCTTCATCCAGGATAATAAACGAATTGTCCAGCGTACGCCCGCGCATGTAGGCAAGCGGCGCTACCTCAATCAGCCCCTTTTCCATATTTTTTAAAAAAGTATCCGCCCCCATAATCTGATGCAGCGCGTCATACAAGGGACGCAGGTACGGATCGACCTTGCTCTGCAAATCTCCCGGCAAAAACCCCAGCTTTTCCCCTGCCTCAATCGCCGGCCTGGTCAGGATAATCCGCCCGGTTTCTTCCCTTTTAAAAGACGCGACCGCCATCGCCATCGCAAGATACGTCTTGCCGGTTCCCGCAGGCCCCGTCCCGAATACGATCATCCGTTCCTTCATCAGCTCCGTATACCTCTTCTGCCCAAGCGTCTTTGGGCAGATCGGCTTGCCAGTAACCGTATAGCCAATACACGACTCCTCCAAGTCGGAAAGGGTCGCTGTTTCCTGTTCTTTTACAAGTGCTATCGCATAGTCTACATTTTGCTGCGTAATAGTATTTCCCCGCCGGGACAGCTCCAAAAGCTGTGAAACCACCTGCTTTGCCGCAGATATCTGTGCCGGATTTCCCAATATTTTGACCTGCTCATCCCTGCATATTACAGTCACATTCAGACTTCTTTCGATTTTTTTCATAAAAGCGTCAAATTGTCCAAATATGTTTGTCATATGATCCGACGGCAGCTCCATACATACCTCATTCAGACTCATTCTCCACATTCCCTTCATCTACCGTATCTGCCACCTGCCCGTTTGCCGCGTACCGGAACGTATTTTCCAGCACCGTGACTTTGCCTGATACAGTATATTTATTTTTTTCCGTTCTTATCATAACATGTTTTTCCAAAATGAGAACACCTTTTTGCGTCAATTTTTCTAAAAATTCCGTTAAATTTTCTGCGGCATGTTCCTTCGCCTCTTTTTTCGTATATACAGACTGCTCTTCCCCATACTCCTCATACGTGCGGCGCACAAAATAGATCGGCAGGTAAAAGGAATCGCACAGCCGCACCTGGGTTCTTGTATCCATCACCGTATACTGCGAAAACCCCGGTTTTTTCCACGGAAGCTGAACATAAGAATCGCCGAACCCAATCCCATAGCGGTGTTCCACACGCCCGCTGTAGACGCGCTCGGTATGCTTTGCGTCAAAGCTGTCCTGATACGTATATTCGGTCTTAAGCTTAATGTCCGCGTCCGCTGTACAATACTGGTACGCCGTAAGCGTGCCGCTGTCGTCATAAATCGGCAGCGCGCCTGAGACAAGGACATCCCCCTTTTTTACAAAATCACCCTGCTGGACAAGCGGCGTCCCTTTGCGGACAAAAATACTCTCGATCGTACCGTCATGCAGCGCAAGCAGGTCATAGCCTTTTTCCTCCTGTACCTTTAATTCCTCCGGCAGCTTTGCAACGACTAAGTTTTCCTGCACGTCCACCGTCAGCGTCGTCCCTTCGCGCTTGACCGAAGTCCAGATAATGCTCTTAAAGCTGCTGCGGATCTCCTCTTCTAATTTTGTACAGTCAATGTCGGAAACCAGCGTCCCGTAAGAGCTGTTTTTTTCCTCCAGAAACTGCAACATACTGTCATCGGTCACGCTGTCATTGCCATTAATATCGATCTTCCAGATAAAACGCGACAGCGTATAGAGGATCATCATACATACAAAAATACTCAAAAACAGGATCTTCCGCCTGCGGTAGCGGAACAGAAAAAACGGGATTCCATTTTTCCTACTGACCCTTACATGCGTACCGGATTTTTTTAACAGCGGCTTTAAACACCGAAACCCCTCTACCGATATATGGAAATAATAGACATCCCCTTCCTGGCGCAAATCCCAGATCAGGATGTTATGATTGCTGCAAAGATTGAAAAACCGTTCCGGCGCGTAGCCCCACAACGCCACCTCCACATAGCCGCGAAAATATTTGATCAGACGCAACAGCATTCTACACCTCAGTTTTCATAAATAATCTGTTCAATCAGCCCCTCGATCTTCATTTCCTCGTTCGTGTAATATTCGATTTTCAGCCGTTTCCCAACGATCAGAATCCGGCAGTCCTTTGCCTGCACGCGGATATGCTCGTCTTTGTATTCCAAAATCCCGCGGTAATTTTCTATAAACAGCTCATTCTGCCCCGTCACCGAGACAAGCACGCTGCCAAAAGCAAGATCCGGCGGCAGGTCAAAGGCACGGACTACGCTTTCTTTTAATTCACTGGAAAAAATATTCCTTTTTTTCATAACAGCTCTCATCCGTAATATTAATACTATCGTATGCAACTGCCCCGATCAATATGTATCCATCTTTAATAACCAAAAGACGCATCCAGCGACTCGTCGTTTACAATCCATTCCTCCACATCAATCTCACGATAGTCCTCATCCGAATCCCGGATAAAGACGTTCCGTATCCCGGCATTGATAATCAGCCGCTTGCACATCGAACAACTGCTGGAATTTTTAATATATTCCCCACTGTCCGCCTCGCGCCCGGACAAATACAGCGTCGCCCCGATCATCTTCTCACGTTCTGCGCTGATAATCGCGTTCGCCTCCGCATGGACACTCCGGCACAGCTCGTAGCGCTCTCCCCTTGGAATATTCATCTGCCTGCGGATGCAGTAACCAAGGTCTGTACAGTTTTTTCTTCCTCTCGGCGCTCCTGCATAACCGGTGGCGATCACCTCATCGTTTTTTACAATAACTGCGCCGTAATGCCTGCGCAGGCAGGTGCAGCGTTTGGATACTACATCAGCGAGATCCAGATAATAGTTGACTTTATCGCGTCTTTCCATTTTGTTCTCCTTTCCTGGGCTGGATAAACTGGATGTGTGAGTGTTTTTTGTTAATGTTGTGTTTTTGATACAGGGACGCTGTAGGAAGGGGCGTGGGGCTTTCTTCCTGTGCCTATTCCAAAATGTAAGGAGCCCTAATCATCCTGCGAAACGTTGTGGCACCGTCCGGGCGCGGCACTTGGTACAGCGTTGCGGGATGAACGGTAAATACAGCCCCTGCCTTTTGCGCCATCACTGCGTTGTCGTCAGTCAGCGATGGAACCACATCGCTTCCTTCCTCCGCCTTGCGCTGGCACAAAAATCATGCACTGTATTCACCGTTCATCCTGCAACGCTGTACCAATTCGCCCTGGCTTCTGCCAGCAGCTAAAGGTGCCGCTTGGCTTCGCCCCTATGTTATCCCGCAGGATGCCAAGGGCTCCTAACATTTTTCCAACGGCACAGGAAGAAAGCCCCACGCCCCTTCCTACGGCTGGTTATACCAAGCTCTACATAAGCAATAGCTGACAGCCAGCGATCCAGTGCACTCGAACGACATTCCCATCAGCAACCAAAGTACCGCACAGCCCGCCGTGCGCCATTGCCGAAAAGCACAAATCTGCCAGAAATACTCCTTGTCCACAATGCACCACTTTTATATTGCAGAACTTGCGATAACCAGCCGGGAGAGGGGATGGGCACGCCCTGGCTGCGGCCTTG
>CAMUPC010000185.1 GCA_947090545.1 uncultured Eubacterium sp.
GCAGGATGCTTAGGGCTCCTTACATTTTGGAACCGGAACAGGAAGCCAGCCCCGCTCCCCTTCCTCCAGCGTCCCTTCCGCAAAAAAACCAGCACCTGACTCTAACAGCTACCATTTATCTTCCTCCAGGCTATCAAAGAAAAAATCTAAAAAGAAAGTGCATCCCCAATTTCCTCAGGAATGCACTCCAAACCCTTACTCCACCTGCTTCTTCTCCTTCGGCAGCAGCAAGCTTAACAGCAGCGATACAACAAAAACACCCGCCACCGCATTTCCATTAAAAATATCCCCAACCGCAGACGGAAACGCCGCAAACAGGTTCCCATCTGTCTGAGTCAGCCCAACGCCAATGCAAAAAGCGAGAGAAACAATAATCATCGTGCGGTCGTCAAACGCACAGTCCTTAAGCATTTTCATGCCTTCATACATAATCGACCCAAACATCATAACAGTGCAGCCGCCCAGTACTGGCTGCGGCAGCGAATTGAAAAACGCGCCAAGGGGCGGGAACAGCGATGACAAGATTAAAATCAGCGCGCCCATCAGTATCGTAAAGCGGTTAATAACGCCTGTCATCGTTACAAGCCCTACGTTCTGGCTGAACGAGGTAAGCGGCAGGCAGCCGAAGCAGCCGGAGATCGTGCTGGAAAAGCCGTCGACTGCAAGGGAGCCCTGAAGCTCTTCGATTTTAATGTCACGCCCGAGCGCTCCGGTGCAGACTGCGGTCGTTGCTCCGGTTGTCTCGGCGGCGGATACTAAAAATACGATTGCAATGGTAAAAAACGCGCCAATATTAAACACCGGCATATGGCTTGTAAAAAAGACAGGCTGCGGCAGGCTGAAAAATCCGATTTCGCCAACCGTCTTTGTAATGCCGGAAAAGTCTACCAACGGCGCGATGCCTGCAACAGTAAATACAACGGACAGTAAATAGCCAAAAACAAGCCCGACCAGGATGTTCAGGTTTTTGTATACGCCTTTGAGCAGATAACGGGAGACCAGGCATACGATAAGCGTAAACAGCCCGACAAACAGGTGGTACCAGGCGCCGAAGTCCGCGGCGCCGTTGCCGCCGCCCCAGGAGTTCATGCTGACTGGGAGCAGGGACAGCCCGATGGCGATCACGACGTTGGCGGATACGATCGGTGTTAAAAACCGTTTCCAGTATTTAGCGCTTAAGCCGACGATTCCTTCAAAAATACCGCCGAGGATGACAGCGCCGACCATGCCCTCGTAGCCCAGCGCCGGGTTTGTGCAGATCATTAAAAGGCTGCCCAGAAACGTAAAGCTGACGCCCATAACGATCGGCAGCCGGGAGCCGATTTTCCAGACCGGATACAACTGTAGGCAGGTGCCGATCCCTGCGACAAACATCGCGCACTGCAAAAGGCGCGTGATTTCCACAGCCGTCAGCGATTCCCCGCTCCCCCTGACGACAGCCGCACCGCAGACAATCAGCACGGGCGCTAGGTTTGACACAAACATGGCAAGCACGTGCTGCAATCCGAAAGGGATCGCCTTGCTAAGAGGCACCCGCCCGTTTAACTGATAGATATTTTTCTCACTGATCGCAGTGATTTGTTCTTCTTTATTCCCCATAATAAAATGTTCCTTTCTGCCAGCAGGCTGTCTGTTCTTTTGTAAGCTTGCCGATTTAGACTTCTTCGGCTTCCTTGTGTTTGCCGAGCCTTCTGAGCATCGTTTTTTTGACGGCACGGAAAATATTTTCGTATCCGGTGCAGCGGCACAGGTGGCCGGACATCAGCTTGCGGATCTCATCGTCGGAATACTCCTTTCCAGAAGCAAGCAGCTCCGCGGCGCTCATAATAAATCCAGGCGTACAGAACCCGCACTGGACAGCCGCTTCGTCAATAAAAGCCTGCTGGATATCGGAGATTTCTCCGTTTGGCCCGGCGAGCCCTTCCAGAGTCAGGATGTCTTTGCCGTTTGCCCAGACAGCGAGATAGATGCAGGAGTTAAAGCATTCGCCGTTGATTAAGACGTTGCAGGCACCGCATTCGCCGACTTCACAGCCTTTTTTGACACTGGTCAGGCGATAGTCGTCGCGCAGCATGTCCGTCAGGGAAGCACGGACATCCACCATTTTTTCTACCTGCTTTCCGTTGATGGTGCAGGATACCAATTGATATTGTTTACTCATTCAATGTACCTCCCGAAAGACGGATCGACGTTTCCAGCGCGCGTTTTGCCAGTACGACGGCAATGTGCTGGCGGAATGCTTTGGAAGCGCGCCAGCTATCGCGCGGGTTGATGTCCGTAAGCACCGCTTTTGCGGCTTCTTTGACAGTTTCCATAGCAACAGGCTTTCCTTTTGCCGTATGTTCAGCGGAAGGGGCGCGCATCGGCACCGGGCCGGCGACGCCGTATGCGATGCGCATATCCTCGATCGTCTTTTTGTCTGCGGACAGCCTGACATTGACGGAGCATCCAGTCGTTGCGATGTCCATTGCGTTGCGCATCGCGTATTTGATATAATGCCCCTGGTAGCCTTCATAAGCGGCTTTTGGGATCAGGATTGCTGTTTGCAGCTCGCCAGGCTGTAAGTCCACCTTGCCTGCTTTGATGTAAAAATCCTGAATCGGAATCCGGCGCGTGCCGTTTTGCCCAAGGATCTCGATGATGGCGTCCCAGGCAAACAGCGTGGAAGCGGAGTCGGCGGAGGTGACGCCGTTGCAGGTATTGCCGCCGATGGTGCCGATGTTGCGGATCTGCGGGCCGCCGACCATGTCTACGGCTTCGCCGAGCACGTTGATGTATTTTTGAATAACCGGGTCTTTCGTAATGTGCGAAAAGCTGGTCAGAGAGCCGATACGGATCGTGCCGTCTGCTTCCAGGCTGACGCCGCGCAGCGCATCGATGCCGTAAATGCTGACAAGCTCGGCACCAGCGCGCCTTCCTTCCCGGATCTGCACGAGGACGTCGCTGCCGCCGGCAATAATCTGTGCCTGCGGGTGTTCGGCAAGCAGTTGGACTGCGTGCTGTGCGCTTGTTGCTTCATAGAGCGCTTTGATATCATACATAAGTAAAAACCTCCTTTGAACAGGTGCTTACAACAGCCCTTCTTCCGTAAACCTGCGGAACAGGGTATGCGGGTTGAGCGGAGCTTCATTGACAGGTACGCCGACCGCTTGGAATACAGCGTTGCGGATTGCCGGTGCAACGGAGCAGGTCGGCGGCTCTCCGAGCGCTTTGGTGCCGAATGCGCTGGTCGGCTCTGGATTTTCCACAAATACGGCTTCCAGGCGCGGATGGTCCATAAAGGTGGACAGCTTGTAATCTAATAAGTTGTTGTTCAGCGCGCGCCCGGTTTTTTCATCAAACAGCAGCCGTTCTGACAATCCAAAGCCGATGCCCATGCTCATGCCGCCGTGTACCTGTGCTTCGGCAAGCGCCGGGTTAATGAGCGTGCCTGCGTCGTGTGCGTTGACGATGTTTAACAGTGTGACGCGGCACATCGGGATATCGACCTCGACCTCTGCGATCGTACAGCCGAAGGAATAGGCGTTGGACTTAATCTGCGACGTCGTTTCCGCGGACAGGTGTTCGCTGTGGGAAGTGCTGTAGAGCGCTTCTGTGGAAAGCTCCCCAAGCGACATCAGGACTCTGCCGTCTGTGATGCGTACGATATTGCCGTCGATAATGTCCAGGTTGTACGGCTGCATCCTTGTCAGCTCATAGGCATAGTTTAAAATGCGCTCTTTTAGCAGCAGCCCGGTTTTGCGGATGGCAAAGCCAGCGGTGTAGGTCTGCCTGGAAGCATAAGCGCCTGTGCCAAACGGGGTCACGTCCGTATCCTGGCAGGAGACGACGTGCACATGGGACAGCGGGACGCCGAGCACGTCTGCGGTCATCTGCGTATATGCCGTATCCGCGCCCTGCCCGATCTCTGTCTCGCCAAGCTGCACCTGCAAGGAACCGTCCTGGTTGAGCACCATACGGCAGGACGCTGTTTCCAGTGAAATCGGCCATACAGCCGTGTTGTACCAAAAGACGGCGGCGCCGATGCCGCGGCGGATCTCTCCGTTCTGGTTTTGGTACTGGCGGAATTTTTGTTCATAGCCGATTTTTGCCATCGCTTTGTCCAGGCATTGGTTAAACGTATCGTAATACAGCTCGTTTTTCGAGAAAGGATCGGTAAAGCCTTTTGGCATCAGGTTTTTGCGCCGAAAGGCGATCGGGTCGATCCCCATTTTTGCCGCGACATCCTGCGTATGGCATTCCACCGCCCACATTGCCTGCGGGATGCCGTAGCCGCGCATAGCGCCCGCCGCGGGCTTGTTTGTAAAGATGGTGTAGGCATCGACTTCTACGTTTTCACATGGATAAAGCTGAGGAAACGCGCCGGCGCCTTTGGCGACGATGCTGTGCCCGTGGGAAGCATAGGCTCCCTGGTCAGAAAACGCTTCCAGCTTGCGCGCCGCAAAAGTACCGTCCGGTCGCACCCAGGAGATAATATGGCTGCGGATCGAGTGGCGTACACGGTTGGACACAAACGTATCCTCTCTTGGCACATCCAGCTTGACCAGATGCCCGCCAAGCTGCATACAGATCCAGGCGCAGAGCGGCTCGTATAACACGTCCTGCTTGTTGCCGAAGCCGCCGCCGATATACGGCTTGATTACGCGTACCCTGCCCCATTCGATGCCAAGCGCCTGCCCGATCACGCGGCGTACGATATGCGGGATCTGGGTAGAGGAGGTTACGGTAATGCGTTCGCCTTCCATCTGGGCAAAGCAGATAAAGTTTTCAATATGGCAGTGCTGGACGACAGGCGTCTCATACCAGCCTTCCACCTTGGTAAGCCCCGGCTCCCTGGCCGCTTCCGCATAATTTCCTTTGCGGATCTGGGTATGCTTTAAAATATTGTGCGGATAGTTTTCATGAATCTGCGGCGCGTCATCTTTCATTGCTTCCTGCACATCCAGGACAAACGGATACGTCTCGTATTCGACACGAATCGCGCGCAGTGCCTGGGAAGCGGCTGTCTCATCCTCCGCTACGACTGCCGCGATATCGTCCCCGTAAAAACGCACGTCCTGCGTCAGTACGAGGCGGTCGGCAACGTCCTGATGGTCAGGGTCTGTAGACCAGGGATGCCCTGCGGTCGGAAAATAATGCTTTTCGGTAACGTCAAAGCAGGTAAAGATCCTTACGACTCCCGGTATTTGTTCCGCTTCGGAAGTATCGATCGACGTTACTTTTCCGTGGGCGATGGATGCGTGCAGGATCTGTATGATATAAGCGCTTTTGTCACACAGGTCGTCTGCATATTTGGTGCGTCCGATGACTTTGTCGTAGGCATCGACGCGGGTTACTTTTTTTCCTGCATACATATCTGCTCCTCCTTTTGGTTTGGCTGTTTGCTGCGTTTGGCTTTGGTATAGCCGTTGAGGTAATCCTCGATATCCTTCTGCATCTGGGAAAATCCTTCTTCTGTGATCAGCACCTTGCCTTTTTGAAGCTGGATCAGTCCGCATTCCTCCAGTTTTTTAATACTGCGGTTTAACGTGCGTACAGAAATGCCGATTTCGTCGGACATCTGGTCTCTGCCGGATTTGAGCACAAGTGTTTTGGAGGCTGGCATTTTCTGCTTGTATTTGCGGATCAAATACAGCATCAGGCGCTCCTTTGCCTCGACAAACAGGTATCTGCGCGCATCCGCGGTCTGTGTGATCAGCCTGCGCATATTTTCCTGCGTGCGCAGGTACAGCGCGTCCACATCGGTCTGTATCCAGTCCATGTAAAAGACCGCCGGGATAATCAGCACCTCGCATTTGGTAATTGTCACAACGCTGATCCGGTAGCTGGAAAGCCCGGCAAAGCACTCGATTTCCCCAAAAAAATCTCCGGCACCGTAGTCCTTAAAGGGATACGCGTGCCCATACATCGGCCATTCGATGCCTGTGACCTTTCCAGTTAAAATAATGTAAATATTGGTACATTTTTCTCCGGCACGGATCAGTGTCTGTTCTGCCTCTGCTTCTGTCAGGCGCATATAGTAGCGGACTTCCTCAGAGCAGTTTTGAAAAATGGTTTCCAGATACGCCTGCTTTTCCAGCGGCAGTTTTTTAAAGATATCCATAGGAGCATCACCTCTTTTGGTCTATTATAAAGGCAAATGGAAAAGGATAGAAAGGACAAATGGCATTTTTATGCAAAATAACAAAAAAAGGGCAGATTCGACAAAAAGATTTGATATTTTAGACAGAAACGGGTGGGATTTTAAGCAGTTTAGACAATGGGGAATGGATGCCGGCACTAAGCCAGCATCTTCAAGATCCCTTCTGCCTGCTGGTTTGCCTGAGAAAGTATGCTGATGCCTGCCTGTAGCAAAATAGCCTGTGTGCTGTTAGCCAGTGCAGCTTTCGCCATATCACAATCCCGTATCCTGCTTTCGGCATACTGTGTGTGTTCAGCAGAAGAGACGGCATTGGAATAGGCAGCTTCCAGTCGGTTCTGCCAGGAACCCAGGCGGGAGCGTTCGTTGTTTAATACGCTAAGGGCGGCGTCTGCGGCGTCCATTCCCTTGTTGCAGCCAGAGCCTGTCAGCACGGAAAAGGAGGTAAGCCCAAGGGTATCGCGGCTGATGGATGGAAGCTCGACCAGCACACAATCCCCCGCCTGAAAACCGGCCTGAATGTACAGCCCTTTCTGCGGGTTTGCCGGCGGCAGGGCAGGGGGAGCTGTTCCGGCATCCGGGCCAGGAACCCAGACGTTAACGCCATAAGAGTATACGCCGACGTTAAACAGCCCATACTCTGGAAACTGCGTTGGTTTAATGACAGAGCCGTTTTCTCTGGCGGTAGAGATAATCATGAGCCTCCCGGTTCTGTTCCCATTTGCGTCAAGCTCTGCCGCAAAGCTGGAATAATGCGCATAAGGCCGGGCAGATGTGATATATTGGTTATAGCCGTCCAGATGGAATTTATGCTCGGTCTTGCCAAACCAGGCTGGGTCGCCCAGTACGCTCACCAGCTTGTCGATCAGTGCGTCCGGGCTCGTAATCCCATGCAGGTCGACGCTGAAAATATAATCCATGCTTCCCGCGCCCGCATAGCGGAACCCGTCGCCGGCACCGCCCTGGTCTACAAATTCAATGCTGTAACGCTTGTCGCACTCGGTACATGTCGTAAAAAAGCCGCCTCCAATCAGCTCCTGGATGTTGGATGCATTTACACCGCTAAAATCCAGATAGGCGCTTGCATAATCCAGCGTTTTATGCCGGTAGGAAACATCGGCATAGTATACGGTTCCATTCAGATCGGTAAATTGGACCGTATTTTGTAGCTGTTCGGTTTTGTCCAGCGTATCCAGCCCTTCTACGGGATATTGGTAGCCCCATTGGTCCTGCGTATAGACAGCGGAGCCTGCGCCATAAAAGCGTCCGTCGCTTGCCTTCACTGGATAGGATACCGTATTTCCGTTTGCATCCCGCACAGAATCACAGTACATCGTCCATTTATGGATGCCGATGGTGTCTGACAGGTATCCAAGAGCCGTTGTCTGGCTGCTGTTTTTGATCCAGTCAGGCAGGCTGCCTTTGACATAATTGCCGGTAATAAACTGCCCACCGCCAGTGCCGCCGCTGCCGTTTCCGCCGTTAACGCCGCCGTTTAGGGACGGGCTGTTTGTTCCATTTAATACCTGGATTCCGTTAAACTGTGTGTTTTCATGAATATGGTCTATTTCGAGCAGAAGGCTGTCGATCTCCATCTGGATACTCTCACGGTCTTGCTGCGTATACGTGTCGTTGGCAGCCTGGATGCTTAATTCCTTCAAACGGTGAATGATGCCGCTGGCCTCGTGCATGGCGCCGTCTGCAACCTGTATCAGAGAGATTCCTTCCTGGATATTTCTGGAAGCACGGTGAAGCCCGCGGATTTGTAAACGCATGGATTCAGAAATGGACATTCCTGCGGCATCGTCGCCAGCACGGTTGATACGCAAGCCGCTGGTAAGCTTTTCGGTTATGTTGCTGCTTTTTTTCTGCTGGATCTTGAACTGGTTTGCAGCAGTAATTGCAAGAAGGTGGTTGGTTACGGAAATCATGGCTACGCCCTCCATAAAATAAAAAAGGTAACAGTCCATACAAGCTGAACTGTTACGAATCAATTACTGTTGTATAAAACTACTGGATAAAATCGCCGCGGGAAAGGTAGAAACAATATATCATATGCGCAAGTGGTGTGCAACACTTTTGGAGGATTTTTATGGGAAAGTACTTTCTAAATATGCATCATTCCGAACAGAATAAACGCACGAATGAAGATGAGAAGCTATAAGACGTAAAAATTGTGCACAATGGCGAAATAGTTGTCTGGGAAACAATTTCTGTCGAGTGTTGTATTTTTGCGCATACAAGGACGCCGGGAGAGGGGATGGGCACGCCCTGGCTGCGTCCGCTCCAGAAGGTTAAGAAGCCCTAAGCACCCTGCGGTTACGCTGTGGCACCGGACGG
>CAMUPC010000186.1 GCA_947090545.1 uncultured Eubacterium sp.
CCTTCTGGAACGGACGCAGCCAGGGCGTGCCCATCCCCTCTCCCGGCGTCCCTCCTGCCAAAAAATGCCCCCTTGACCCAAACCGTTCCCATTCCGTTTTCTCCGGCTTAGGATCTAGCATTTCTCTACACACAAATCACACAAAAATCCCAACCGTATCACAAAATCTCCTGTTATACTCAGTACCATCTCCTAATAAATCACTCAAACAGAAAGGATGGATTTTTATGAACCCTACAAAAAAACAGATTACCCTGGCACTATCTGGCGCTGTGCTTATCGGCGGCGTCACCTGGAGCACCGTCTCTTCTGCTTCCGTAAGCCGTCCCCTGGCAGCAGACAATCACACTAACACAGCGTACACAGCGACGGCACAGGAACAGGGAGCCGCATCACAAGAATCCCTGCCAGCTTCTTCAGTTGCTTATGCCCTGGAAGCAAGCGATGAAAATGACGCTGCCGCGTGGAAGGCGCGTTTCAAAATCTACGAACCATTCGGGCTTACCTACGACGCATCCAAAGACGAGCTGCGCTACCACGGCAGATTAGTACGCTGCTTTGAAGACTATTATCCGCTGGACGATACGGGTGAAATGGCGGCTGGCACAGATTTTTTTCAGGAAAACGGCGTTACCGACGTCTATGCCGTGCGTGACCTTGGCCACATCAAGGTAAATGCAGACGGCTCCTATGACCCGAGTGGAAAGCTGGTCGGACTTAGGGAAGCTGACAAAGAAGAATTTGCTGCCCGCGATGTCAAAGCCTTCCAAAATCCAGCAGATACAGAAGCTGCCGCCGTCTCGGAGGGATCTGTGTCTGCTGAGGAGATGCTGGAGCTTGCCGCAGAGTATCAGCCATTTGGTGTAACTTTTGATCCTGATACTGAAAGGTGGTTCTTTCATGGCGAGCGCGTGCGCCGATTTGATGATACGCTGCTTTCAAACGGAGAGACGCCTGGGAGCGGTAAATTCAGCGGGTCGCTGCGTTCTTTTTTTGATAAAGACGGAAGTGTGGATATCTATACGGTCAGGGATTATACGAAGCTCAATGATGATGGGTATGGGACATTGACGGAAGTGAAAAAAGCGAAATAATCTGTTGGGCAGTACCTGTCTGGCCTTGATTGCGGGCTGACGGGAGGACTGATGAATCCTCCCCGCCGGCTCTGCTTTCTTGGATTATTGAATCTGTTTTGCCATAGCAAGCATTTCTTCTGCATCCATTTCTACATCCATGCTAAATATGTTGTGATATTTTGCATCGTCATTCCAGGAAATGCCAGTATAAACCTTTTCTTCCCGTTCGGAGCTTCCGTAAGAAATAAAGAGTTCCCCTGCTTCTTCTGCCTCCAGCTCTTCCGCGGTAGGCTTGGCTTCTGCTGGTAAAAACAGATAATTCGTACGAGAATAATAATAGGTAATACCATCAGATTCTATTGCCTGTTTTCGCTCCAGCTCTTTGTCCGTATCGTTTGTGACGCCTTTTTGCACCATGTAGTCCAGTTGATCCGCACCTTTTTTATAATTCACGTTGACTTCTGTAAAGCTTTCTACCACATTGTCAGCATTATCCATCCCATTTTTATTGATGATATTGGCGTTTGCAAATACAAATCCGTTGTCAAATGCTTTGGGAGCGCCTGTGATAATGTCTGCCGTGCTTTCTACTTTTGCAAGATCTGAATATTCCGTAATTTCCGTAAGCGGTGATGAACTGCCTACATAATATGAAATCTTGCCTGCTGCCATACATACTGTACCTGTGAGTGTGCACGCTACTGCTGCCGCTGCTACGATTTTTTTTGTGCTGAATTTTTTCATAGGGATGACCTCCTTATTTTCCTGCCACGCCAACTGCGCGTCAATTCGTTGTTTTAGATCCATTGGCGGGTCGTAGGAGTTTGCAGCTTTATGAATTGCTGCTTTGATTTGGTCTTGATTTGTTTTACAACCACTCATAACTGTCCTCCTGTATCCATTCATTTTTTAAAAGCGATTTTAGATTCTTTCTGGCGGTAAACAGCCTGGACTTTACAGTACCTTCCATGCACTCCGTGATCTTGGCAATTTCTTTTGTACTGAGTTCATTATAGTAATACAAGATGACTGCTGTCCTCTGACGGTATTCCAATTTGTGAACCGCCTCGATGATCGCCCGATCCCGCTCATTTTTTAATAGCTGCACTGCGGGGGAATCTGTCATGGATTTGTCTGCAAGCTCTATAATCTGCTCATTCGGCTGTTCACTGGCATGTTTTTTAGAGATTTGCCAGGCTGTGCGATTTAATATTTTATAGAGCCAGTAACGAAACTGTTCATCTTTTTTTAACTCCGTACAATGCAAGTACATTTTAATAAAAGTTTCCTGGGCCACATCCTCTCCATCTGCCCGGTTTCCCGTGATCAGACACGCTGTGCGGTACAGCCTGTCATAATATTGTGTATAAAGTCTGTCAAAGGCTGCCCGGTCTCCTTTTTTCATGCGACGAACCAGTTCGGCTTCTTGTGCTGAATCCAAGCTTCTTCCTCCTTTCACATCTGCAAATTGTTACAGATGCATTTGCAATTCCGCGGTAATTGTTATTTGATGCATCTGTATATAAGAGCACTTGGATCTGCATTTGGTTCAAAAAATTTTAATTTTTTCCATTTATGCCGATATCACCTTTTTTTGAAACATCCCCGCGGATATCAAATACAGCGCCACAGACACTCCGGCGCACCAGAGCAAAGCCGTCAGGCATACATCCACCTCCAGCGGCTTCCCCATCAGCGCATTTCGCATCGTATCAATGATCGGGGTCATCGGCTGATATTGTGCAAAAGCCCTCATAACAGGCGGCAGCGTTTCGACTGGCACAAACCCTGAGCTGACGTAAGGCAGGATAATCACAAATGCCGACAGTGCGCTTGCCCCCTCTGCACTGCCCGCGGTTATTCCAACTAACATACCTGCATACGACAAAGCTGCCATACTGCCAAACAGCAGCAGACAAAATACACCTGCATCCAAAACTCCCATCGCTGGGCGCACTCCCAGCAGCAAAGCCGCAAAAAACACCACCACGGAAGTCACTGTGCTTCTGATCAGCGCTTCCAAAATATGCCCGTTTAAAACAGCCCCCTGTTTTATCGGCAAAGTACAAAACCGATGCACAATGCCGCTCGTCATATCCCGGTTCACCATAACCGCCGTAACCGAAGCGCACTGCCCAATGCACTGCATAAAAACACCGGGCACGATATAGTTGGCATACGATACTCCCTCGACCTGTATGATCCTGCCATAGAGCGAAACAAACAAAATCATCATCAGTGCCGGAAGCAGGATACTTGTCAGCAGCGTATCAGGATTTCTTTTCGAGCACAGCAGGCAGCGTTTTGTCATTGTAACAGTATCGTTCCATCTTTTAAATTCTGTTTTCATTTTCTTTTCCTCACTTTCTTACTGCAAAAATGCTATCGTTGTATGATCTCCAAAAATACTGTCTCCAGATCCGGCACGCATTTTGTAAATTCCCGAATAGGAACCTGATTCTCATATAAAACAGAAAAAATCTCCGCCAGCGTATCCGCCCTGCCATCCGTAAACACACTCAGTTCCTGCTCCTGCCTGCCGCTGGACATTCTGAACCTTTTCAGCAGAGATTTTGCCAGCTCCAGACTCCTGGCATCATCAAAGGAAAACCGTACGACCCCCTGCGGAAGATACGCCTTTAGTTCCTGCGGTGTTCCCTGCGCGATCATACGCCCCTGGTCTAATATCGCGATCGTATCAGATAACTGCTCCGCCTCTTCCAAATACTGCGTCGTTAAAAAAACAGTCACTCCCGATCGGTTCAGCTCCCGGATCATCTTCCACATGCTGCGGCGGCTCTGCGGATCTAAACCCGTTGTCGGCTCATCCAAAAACAGCACCCTGGGATTTCCTGCCAGGCTCATGGCAATATCCAGTTTTCGTTTCATCCCGCCGGAATACGCGGCGGCTGTACGGTTTGCTGCACCAGACAGCCCAAAAGCCTCCAGTAATTCACACGCTTTTTTCTCTGGAAACGCCAGGTGATGCAGCCGGCACATCATGATAAGGTTTTCTTTTCCCGTCAGCATTTCGTCTACTGCCGAAAACTGTCCCGTCAAGCTAATGGCTTCATGTACTTTTTGAGGGTCTTTGCGCACATCGTATCCTGCGATCTCCACCTGTCCGCTGTCTGCTTGCAGCAGAGTTGTTAAAATACGCACCGTCGTCGTCTTTCCCGCGCCGTTAGAGCCAAGCAGCGTATAGATCTCTCCGTCGGAAACGGAAAAATCGATGCCTTTTAGCACATCCTTATCCTGAAAGCTTTTTCTTAAAGCAGATACCGAGATTGCCTTCTTTATTTTTTCCATCGCATTCACCTGTCCTTTCATCACTTTAGATACATACCAAATGTATGTAAATGCTTATAATAAAATTGCCTGTCTCAAGGCAATTTTAAATTTTACTATGATATCCTGTACGGATTCGTTTCTTATTCAAAATATGGCAGTCGGTTGATCTTGCCCTCGATTTCCTCATTAAAAAGCGGCAGCCCCATTTTCTCAAGCATTTCTTTGATGCATAAAACTCTCCGCTGTATCTGCTCTTTCTCAGCCGGAAAAACAGACGGTATCAGCCAGAGATCTGTTAAAACTAAAAATTCTGCCAGTTCCTGCGGATATTGCGTCTGAATCGAGCCGTCCTTTTGCCCTTCCTGAATCAGCTCCAGCCAGTAAGGGCACAGCAGGCGGCGGTTTGCTTCGATCATTCTTGCCAGCACATGCGGATTATTTAAAAGCGGTATCGCCTGCTGCGTCAGCTTTACCTGCACTTCATCGGACTGATTGAGCTGCATCACCATCCGCATTTTCTCCAGCCCGTTCAAATCTGTCCGCTGCTTTACTTTCTCAAAGGGATTGTTATGAGCAAACATTCGATCGCCTAAGGCATCCATAATTTCCTCTTTGGATTTAAAATGATGATAAATAGCCCCCCTTGTCAGCCCGTCCAGCTCATCGACAATATCCTGAATCGTCGTATTGTCATAGCCTTTTTCCAAAAATAACCGCTGCGATACTTCCAGTATTTTATCGACAGTGACTTCGGGATATTTATTTCTTGCCATCCTGACAGCCTCCTACATACATTTAGTATGTATCTATCTTAGCATGTGTTTGTACGCCTGTCAAGACAATAAATCCTCTGCTACATCATTTTTCTTCCAAGAATAATCGGGAACTGCTAATTTAGCTCCCACTGACTCGCAGATCGGCAAAAAATCTTTCCTATTGCTGCTGTATATACCTGATCGACCCGACTCTCAGCCATTATCATTCTCCTTTAATCTTTTGTTTCATTTCCTTTAACATCCTAATCATCATATCGATATCTTCTTCATCACAAATAAACGTAATCGATTCACCCTGTTCATATTGTGCCAATATTTTTTCTAACCCTTGCGGCGCATCCAGTAAATTCCTCTTGCATACCATGTCAATTAACGCGAAATTTGCTTTTTTCTGATTCGGCAGATCACAGGTACAGATGTTATAATTAAAATCGGACAGCTTAGCATTTACGGCATTCTGCTTCAATTGATAACGTACTGACAACCGTTCTATATCAAATGCATCCTTTACCAGTTCCAATTTATTGCTAATGCTTTTTATCAGCAGCCGCTCCTCTTCTTCACTTATTTTGAATCCCTTCCCGCGCTTTAATTCTAACCTAATTTCTTTTTCATCTACTTGTTTTCCTTCATCATTACACTTCAAATACCAGCGCAGTAAATATACAACCTCATCATGCATAATCGTTTCGATATCTGTTTCCAAATATACATCATCCCGCAAAAATAACGCACATGGGCTTAAAAATCCTATTGAAAAAAATGCCTGTTTCAATTTTAACATTTCTTTTATTATTTCTACTGCTTTGACAAAATCTTCCCAATCACTGCTATATCTGAAATTCTTAATCATAGCTACCTCTCTTTTTCACCAAATAATCTTTTCAGTCAGGCTACGACCGCTCACAGACTCCTGAAATTATTTTTATTATACTATAGCTTTCTGTTCATTTCCACTATTTTAGAAACAAAAAGCCTCCCCCATTACCAGAATAATCCAGTACCAGGAGAAGCTTCTTTTTCACTTCTTATTTTTTCTATTTATTTACCTGTATTTCCCCGACAACCGTCCGCGTCTTTCCATACTGCGTAACCGTCACCTTCACCTTCGTCTGGCCTGCCTTCTTTCCTTTGACCACGCCCTTTGCTGTAACCGAAGCAATTTTTACATTTGCTGTCTGATAAGAAACCTGCGCTCCGCCATCCACATTGTTTAATTTCAGCGTTTTCTTCTTTCCGGCTTTCACCGTTGCCGCCTCTACAGAAGGTTTTTGCTCCAAAGATCTTTTGCTAATGACTTTATTGCCGGATATACTCAGCCACAAATCCTGTGTCGTTCCGTCAAAAAATGTCACCTCAAGCCGGATCAGCCCGTCTTTTCCTTTTACCGTATCGTCCGCAAAGAAATTGCCTGTGAGCACAAGCTGGTTCTTTTCATAATCTGCAAAAAAGACTTCCTGGTACTGTAAATACTTCCACCAGCCGGACTGCGGCCCGACCTTTCCTCCCGCCGCATATGCGGTGGCACGGCGTACTTTTCTGCCGTTATAAGTAAGCGGAATCCGAATGCCGTCAGTAACGGTGCCGTTTGCACTGCCTGCATTTCCCTTGCCGTATTTCACAAAATACTGGTGCCACGCAGCCCCGGCGCTGAATGTAAATGTCAGGTCTGCAAATATGCCGTAGGCATCCTCATCCAGCCTGTCAAACGCTTGATTGATAAAAGCACTTTTCAGCGTAACTGTCGCTGTACGTTCATCATACGTATAATCCGTTCCCTGTTCAGCGCCCTCGATGCCGGTAAATGTATTGCCGTTCAGTGTAAGCGGTATCTGTACATCTTTTTTCGTTCTTGCCTTCAAATAAATGGTATCCAGCCCTTTCGCATAAGAACACCTCTGATTGACAGATGTCTGAAGCATAGTGCCAACGAGCGGCTTTTTCCATGCGTAAGCGGCATCGTTACGGTCGATGCCGGAACCATTATCCCAGAACATCAAACAGATCCCGTCCTGCTGCGCTGCTTTTGCTCCCATATATTCATAATATTTCAGCTCTTCGCCCTGCTGCAAGCAGTCCTCGCCGGCATCGTAGCCAAGCAGCCCATATTCGCCGATAACGACGCCTATATCATGCTTGAGAAAAGTATCCGTAAGCACGTCAAACAACTGATCTGCTGCTTTTCGCGCTGTATTGCCATCGTCACCAAGCACCTCGTCAAACCCCGTAATTCCCAGATTTGCGCTGTACACCCATTCACTGTAATAATGAACGGTTGCAATCAGATTCGGGTCATTCAGCCCCTGCATAAATGTTAGCAGCCCCTGTATTTTTTCATCCTCATGGTTTGTGTTCATCGTCGGCATTACAATCATACGTTCCCCATTGTTGCCGCCGCTTTTACGGATGATATCATAAGCCGCGCGGTTCAGGCTGTCCAGGCGCTGCTGATCCGTCACATTCGGATACTCGCTAAACTGCGGCTCATTGATCGTCTCAAAGCATACCTGCCGCGGCTCCTCTGCCAGATATGCCGCAAGCTGCTGCCATAGCTGCGTAAACTTTGCATATTCCTGCACTTTCGTATCCCCATTCCAATCCTTGAGCCAGATCCAGGAATCATGGTGAATATTCACCATCACATACAATCCTTCCTCAACGGCATAATCTACCACTTCTTTGTATCTTGCCAGCCATTTGGGATCAATGGTGTACACGCCGTTTTCCGACGTAAACCGATGGTGCAGTGTCAGAGGAATGCGGATGCTCTGATATCCCTTTTCCTTGACCGAACGGATCAGCTCACGCGTCACGACCGGATTTCCCCATGCTGTTTCCCCCTTATCTTCTGCGCTCAAGTCCGTATCCACACCGTCAAAGCTGTTGCCTAAATTCCATCCTGCTCCCATAGCAGCCACATACTGCTCAGATGCGGACAGCCTGTTTGCGGTACCTTGTACCTGCTCTTCGGCGCGCACCTGCATCGCGGGCAGCCCTGCTCCTGTCAGCAGCAATGCGGCGGACAGCAGAGCGGACAGTAATTTTTTCATTTTCATACGATAAAAACCTCCTGCTTTCTCATTGTTGTTAAGCTGCGCAGCTTGTATAATTGGATTATAACAGGAAAAAGCGGTGCAGGCTACATGGAAGATTGGACAATTTGTACCAATCATTTTCTTGCATTTGAGGTGATTATTTTACCTGCAAAACTGCCTCTATTTATATTCTCAATATAATTCAAATAGCCAGAATTGAAACTGTTTTGGTCAAGTGTTGCGTTTTTTTGAGAAAGGGACGCGGGAGGAAGGGGCGCGGGGCTTGCTTCCTGTTCCGG
>CAMUPC010000187.1 GCA_947090545.1 uncultured Eubacterium sp.
GCGTAACCGCAGGATGCTTAGGGCTTCTTAACCTTCTGGAACGGACGCCGCCAGGACGTGCCCATCCCCTCTCCCGGCGTCCTCACATACGCAAAAGTATAAAATTAGACAGAAATAGTTACACTACTGGTTGATCCAGGCTAGGAAAAAATTGCACATTGGCAGGAGGAATCATCATTATGGGCGAAAAAAAAGGCTTTTTCAAGCGCCTTGTGGAAGGGCTTACCAAAACAAGGGACCACATCACCGCAGGCATCGACGCGGTATTTTCCGGGTTTTCAAAAATAGACGACGAATTTTACGAGGAGATTGAGGAAATCCTTGTGATGGGCGACCTTGGAGTTAAGGCGACCGGGGCGATTATTGAGAATTTAAAGCAGAAGGTCAAAGAGCAGCATATCAAAGATCCGGCACAATGCAAGGAGCTGTTAATCAGCAGTATCCGCGAGCAGATGGAGGTTGGGCAGACGGCTTACCGGTTTGAGGAGGAGCGGGCGGTCGTGCTTGTAATCGGGGTCAATGGTGTTGGCAAGACGACGACGGTTGGCAAGCTTGCCGGAAAATTCAAGGCGCAGGGCAAAAAGGTGGTGCTGGGCGCGGCGGATACGTTTCGTGCAGCCGCAGGCGGACAGCTTGCGGAATGGGCGCAGCGTGCGGGCGTGGAGATGATCGGCGGGCAGGAAGGAGCGGACCCGGCGTCTGTTGTATACGATGCGGTAGCGGCGGCAAAAGCAAGGAACGCGGATATTTTGCTGTGCGATACGGCGGGAAGGCTGCACAATAAGAAAAACCTGATGGAAGAGCTGAAAAAAATCAACCGCATCCTGGAACGGGAATATGCCCAGGCATACCGCGAGACGCTCGTCGTCCTGGATGCGACAACCGGGCAGAATGCGCTCAGCCAGGCGAAGCAGTTTGCGGAGGTTGCGGATATTACAGGCATTGTGCTGACGAAAATGGACGGTACGGCAAAGGGGGGAATTGCGGTAGCGATCCAGTCGGAGCTTGGGATTCCGGTGAAATATATCGGGGTCGGTGAGTCGATTGACGATTTGCAGAAATTTGACTCGGAGCAGTTTGTGAATGCGCTGTTTCATAAGCCGGAGGAGACGCGGGACGAATAGGGGATGGGATTTACGGAAACAAAAGGGTGCTTAACGAATTGGCGTTGCACCCTTTTGAGTTGTTGGAAGAAATGGATGGGTAAAAGTTGAGAAAAAGGGGGGTTTTTTGCAGGGGAGGACGCTGGGAGAGGGGATGGGCACGCCCTGGCTGCGTCCGTTCCAGAAGGTTAAGAAGCACTAAGCATCCTGCGGTTACGTTGTGGCACCGTCCGGGCGCGGCACCATACGCACTAACATTTCTGAAACCCGCCCAATGAGCTGATTTCAGAAATGTTAGTGCATATGGTATGAACCCCTGCCCTTCTATTCCTGCGAAGCTCATTTCTTTTAAAGTTCCAAGGATTTCCTCACACGTATATTTTTTATCAGGCTTAATGCGGCCTGCAGAGATTTTTTTAAATTCAACTGTCAAACACCCGAATAAATATAAATACTAAAAGCGAAATCTCTGACAATAGAATAAAACTGTTGCATCTTTTACGGGCTCTTGTTATAATAATCAAAGAAACGTACATCAAACAAAAAAACAAGTGGGGAGTCCATACAAATGGGCTGAGAGTAGGCTGATAGTGCTTTGACCCGGAACCTGATTTGGATCATGCCAACGTAGGGAGAGATAACCGTTTACTGTTTTGAATTATCAAAAGCAGGATGTTGCCGACGGATCCAGGCAGCGTCCTGCTTTTTGGTGTGCCCGGTGGTGGGCACACGTTTTAACGGGTGAAAGTCCCCAATCCGCCCGGCAGTGGGAAGGATACAGCCGAAGCCAAGGGTGCCCATCGTGAGGTAGAATCTGAAGAAAGGATTAGGCAAAACGCTGGCTTGCTACATTTGAGGCTAAATGCAGGGATAGGTTGCCAAACAGACCAAAGTCCGATGACTGCACGGAACTGTATTTAGTAGTTATGGAGTGAGTATAAGAGGGAAAGACGTGTGAGTACCCGGAGGACTGAACTTTAGGAGATGTGAGTAAATGAATGTGACCAAAGATGGGTTCAAGGACAGACAATTTCATATGGAAGATTATCTGCAAATGGTATCTGCGGAACAGAAAGAGTATGCAGAAGTGTAAATAATAGCCAGGCTGGGATATATCTCCATGCTTGATTATTATCTGAAAGTATCGTGAAAACTATTGAACCGCTGTATATCGAACGGTACGTACAGTGGTGTGGGAGGTCGGCTACCCAATTAATGGGTAGCCTCCTACCCGATCTTTGCAAGATGCAATGGAGGTGGAAGATGGGTTTCGATAAAAGCAGGTTCAGTAAAGACAATTTGCTGCTCTATGCAGTGACAGACCGAAGCTGTCTGCATGGCGCCGCGCTCTGTGACAGAGTGGAACAGGCGCTTAAGGGCGGCGTGACGATGGTGCAGCTTCGGGAAAAAGGGATGCCGGCAAAGGAGCTTTTGGAGGAAGCAAAGCAGATGAAGGCGCTTTGCGCGCGCTATGGCGTGCCGCTTATCATCAATGACAATGTGGAGGTGGCAAAAAGCGCGGACGGCGTGCATATCGGCCAGGAAGATATGGATGTGCCAACGGCGCGCAGGCTGCTAGGGCAGGATAAGCTGATCGGCGTATCGGCAAGGACAGTGGAACAAGCGGTGCTTGCCTGGGAACAGGGAGCAGATTATTTAGGCGTCGGGGCTGTTTTTGCAACGGGGACAAAACCGGATGCGCAGTCTATAAGCCGCGAGCGTTTAAAAGCAGTCTGTGAAGCGGTTCCGATTCCGGTCGTCGCGATAGGAGGCATTACAAAAGACAATCTAACGTATTTGACGGGAAGCGGTATCAGCGGAGCAGCGGCGGCAAGCGCGATTTTTGCGCAGCCGGATACCATGCAGGCAGCAACAGAGCTGAAAGAAAGAGCAAAAGCAGCCGTACAAAGTGGGATGACAGCTTTTTCCAAACAGTTTTTAAGCAGGGAGCAGGCAGAAGGCGTGATCTTTGACGTAGATGGGACCTTGCTGGACTCTATGCCGGCATGGGCAAACAGCGGGCAGCAGTACCTTGCAACGCTTGGCATTCAGGCGCCGGCGTCTTTGGGCAAGGTGCTGTTTTCGATGACGATGCAAAAGGGCGCCGCGTACATCCGCCAGGCGTTTGGGCTGTCTCAGACGCCGGAAGAGATCAAAGCAGGAATTATTCAGGTTGTGGAAAGGGCTTACCGTGAAAAGGTTGTATGTAAGCCGGGAGCGGAGGCGTTTTTGAAGGCACTGTATGAGGCAGGCATTCCGATGGCTGTTGTAACTTCCAATGATAAGCCGCTTGTGCTTGCTGCATTCAAGAGGCTTCACCTGACGCCGTATTTTGGGCATATTTTGACATGCGGTGAATTTGGCAGCGGCAAGGACGATCCGGCGATCTTTCATGCGGCGGCAAAGCAGCTTGGCAGCAGCATAGGGCATACCTGGATTGTGGAGGACGGCTTGTACGCGATACGCACGGCAAAGCAGGCTGGCTACCGGACGATCGGCGTGGCAGACGCGGCAAGCAGGCAGGATGAAGAAGCAATCCGGCGGCTGTCGGACTATTTTATTACAGATTTTGTATCGGGTGGGCTGCGCAATAGTACCACAGGCTGAACAAAGGAAACAAGAAAGAAAAGAGGAAAAATGATGAGAGAATATGCAACCCAGATGGAAGCGGCACGCAAAGGTATCCAGACAGAAGAGCTGAAAAAAGTAGCGGCAAAGGAACATATGGCGCCAGAGGAGCTGCTTCCTTTGGTAGCGGAGGGAAAGGTTGTCATCTGCGCAAATAAAAAGCACACATGCCTTGACCCGCAGGGAGTCGGCTCGATGCTAAGCACAAAGATCAATGTGAATCTGGGCGTATCGAGAGACTGCAAGGATTATGATATTGAAATGGAAAAGGTTATGGAAGCCATACATATGGGAGCCCATGCGATTATGGATTTGTCCTCGCATGGAGATACAAGCCCGTTTCGCAGAAAACTGATCAAGGAGTGCCCTGCGATGGTTGGGACGGTGCCGGTCTATGATTCGGTCATTCATTACCAGCGGGACCTAAATACGCTGACAGCGCAGGATTTTATCGATGTTGTCCGCCTTCACGCACAGGACGGGGTGGATTTTGTGACGCTCCACTGCGGCATTACGCGCAAAACGATTGACCAGATCAAAAACCAGAAACGCAGGATGAACATTGTGTCCCGCGGCGGCTCCCTTGTATTTGCGTGGATGTGCATGACGGGAAAGGAAAACCCGTTTTATGAATATTTCGACGAGATCCTTGCGATCTGCCGGGAATACGATGTCACAATCTCCCTTGGCGATGCCTGCCGCCCGGGATGCCTTGCGGACGCTTCGGATGTGTGCCAGATCGAAGAGCTGGTACGCTTAGGGGAGCTTACGAAGCGTGCCTGGGAACAGGATGTACAGGTGATGGTAGAAGGGCCAGGACATATGCCGATGGACCAGATCGCGGCAAATATGAAGCTCCAGCAGACGATCTGCCACGGTGCGCCGTTTTATGTGCTGGGGCCTTTGGTAACCGATATTGCGCCGGGGTATGACCACATTACGGCTGCGATTGGAGGCGCGATTGCGGCGGCAAGCGGTGCAGCGTTTTTATGCTATGTAACGCCTGCGGAGCATCTTGCGCTGCCAAATGTGGAGGATGTAAAGCAGGGGATTCTTGCGTCCAAAATCGCGGCACATGCGGCTGACCTTGCAAAAGGAGTCCGCGGCGCCAGGCAGGTTGACGACAGGATGGCCGACGCGCGAAAAGCGCTGGACTGGGAAGCGCAGTGGGCGTGTGCGATTGACCCGGATACGGCGAAAAAGATCCGCGAGGAACGCAAACCGGAGCATGATGATACGTGCTCGATGTGTGGGAAATTTTGTGCGGTGCGCAGTATGAATAAGGCGCTGGCGGGGGAGCATATCGATATTTTATAGATGGCAGCGTATGGCTTGCTTTTTCGCTTTTTGCGTGGTATCCTTTTAGAAAGGAGGGCAGCAGTATGTCAGTGATAAACAGGGAACACAAAGATCGGTTATTTCATTTTTTGTTTGGAAACGCAGAACATAAGGAATGGATCTTAAGCCTGTATAATGCAGTGAATGGATCATCCTACAAAAACCCGGATGATATTCAGATTATGACAATTGGAGATGTTATTTATATGGGCATGAAAAATGATTCTTCGTTTATCATTTCTGATATCTTAAGCATCTATGAACAGCAGAGCACGTATAACCCGAACATGCCGATTCGTCTTTTGATGTATGCCGGGAGGCTTTATGATAAGTATATCCATATGAACCATAAAAATATTTACAGCAGTTCTCTTGTGCAGCTTCCTGTTCCAAAGCTTATTGTTTTTTATAATGGCATGGATGAAAAAGAAGATACGGTATTAAAGCTCAGCGACGCTTTTGTATCTGAAAAGGATGCTGAAAAAGGAAGGGCGCAACTAGAGTATGACATAGAAGTAAAGGTTCGGATGATTAATATTAATCATGGGCATAACCAGCCTTTGATGGATCAATGCAGCCCGCTTGCCGAATATGCATGGCTTGTAGACAGAATCAGGAAGAACAGTGCGGAAATGGAAATAGAATCTGCTGTAGACAAAGCGATCGATGATATGCTGGACAGCTATCAGATCAGGAAATATCTTGTGGCAAACAGGTCGGAGGTGAAAAATATGTGTATTACAGAATATAATGAAGCTGAGACAATGAGAATGCTGAGAGAAGAAGCAGAAGAAAAAGCAGAAGAAAAATTCGGAAGGCTGATAGCTTTTCTGATGGCAGACGGCATGACGGAAGAAGTAAAAAAAGCTGCTTCTGACAAAGCTGCAAGAGCAGAAATGTACAGGAAATATGGTATCGTCTGAACCCTTATGGCTGTGCAAAAAATGCTATCCGCATATCAGACCTATGGTTCGCAGAAACACCGCAGCATAAACACAAGCAATGCCGCACCAAGAAAAATAGCTGTTATAGTATTTTTCTTGATGCGGCGCTTTTTTACAAAGACAGTGCAACCCGTACCGCAGCCCCGTTATTCGTGAGCGGGTCTTTTTTGTGATAGCTGAAAACAACAGCTTCCGGCTGCTCAAAGATCGTTTCAAACACTTCTACATGCAGCGTTTTCGTTAATTCTCTGTAGCTGTATCCCTGATATTCGGCAAACAGTGCATGGGTATCTGCTTCTTTGCGCAGAATGTCCTGGATGGCATGTTTATATCGTTCGTTTGGAACGGCGAAGGATGGGCGGTTTTTCATATGCTCGCGCAGGTACAGGTCAAACGTAAGCGTTTCACGCAGCTTTAAAACCTGCTGTGCGCCAGGATAGCCTGCGTCCGCGGCTTGTCCGTCTAAGATGCGGGAAGTTGCGAACTCCAGCAGGATCTCGTATTTGCGTATACGGGACGAGAGGATTCCAAACAGGTTGTGCGCTGCAAACCACCCGGCAAGGCTGTCGTACATTGCAAACGGCGATGCAAAATAAGGCAGCAGCAGTTCCAGCGTATGTGTAAACTGCCCGCTGTTATAGTAGATTTCAAATACTTCTTCAAGCTGCCTTAAGCGGCAGATCTGCGCATAGGAGAGCCACTTTGTGGAAAGCACCTCATAAGGCGGCTGGCTGGATGATACAAGGCTGTATTTTGGGGCGCGCGCTTCCATAGCAGAGCCTTTCAGCACTTTCAAAAAGCCGAGCTGAAGCTGCATCGGGCGCAGGGCGTACACGTCGTTAAACGAAGCCTGGAAAGACTGAAAATCTTCATAGGGAAGCCCTGCAATCAGGTCTAAGTGCACATGGATATTGTTCCATGACAGGATGCGGCGCACAGCGCCTGCCACCTTCGCAAAGTCCATGTTCCGGTCGATTTCCTGGATCGTCTGCGGGTTGGTGGACTGCACGCCGATTTCCAATTGCACGGCGCCTGGGCGCATTTGCTTTAGCAGTGCGAAATAATCTTCATCGAGCAGGCCTGCCGTGATTTCAAAGTGAAAGTTTGTGATTCCGTTATCATGCAAAAGCAGATACTGCAAGATTGGCAGGGCATGTTTTTTATTACAGTTAAACGTACGGTCAACGAATTTGACCTGCGGCACTTTTTGTGCTAAAAAGAAGGCAAGCTCTTCACAGACACGTTCTGTACTGCGAAATTCCATCCGCTTCTCAATCGAGGACAGGCAGTAGCTACAGGAAAACGGGCATCCCCGGCTGCTTTCATAATAAATAATCCGGTTTTTGGGCATTTCCATGTCCTGATGCCAAAACGGGATGTCGTCAAATGCCAGCCTGGGCGTATTTGCAGTTGTCAGCACCTTTGGCAGGCTGTCTTTCTTCCCCTGCACATAAGCGGCAACCAGAAAAGAAAAGGAGCCTTCGCCTGCTCCGGCAAGCACGCCGCGCAGCCGCCATTCTTTGATTGTCTCGTATGGATCATAAGAAACCTCCGGCCCGCCTGCCCAGATGTCAGTATCCGGCAGGATTTTATGCAGGTCGCCGATCAACTGCCCGATCAGGGTACGGTTCCAGATATAACAGGAAAAGGCGATGACATCCGGCTGTTTTTTGTAGATTTCCTGCAAAAGAAAGGCAGGTGCCTGGTTAATCGTAAATTCTGCGATCTGGACATGGGAGCTGTATGCGCCTGTACATGCCTTTAAGGAAAAAACCGCAGGGTTGGAATGGATGTATTTTGCATTGACTGCGACAAGCAGGATCTTCATAAGGATGGTTCCTTTCATTCTTAGATGTTTTCTGGCTGGTTATGTTTGAGAAAGCGGCATTCGCTACGGGTATTATAACTTATGTGACAAGATGTGTAAAGAAGGAAGCTTTCGTAAAATACAAACACCTTGGAAGCACAGTAGTACAGTACCGCCAGAGCGTATTTTTCATTCTCCGTCTACAGATTTATTTTGTTGTCGTATAATGATGCGTAATTAGGAAATATATAGCTTTACAACAAGTATCTGCATACAGCAAAAACAGATGTACTTTCTATGACAAAAATGTAAGAATCATAAACATTATGTGAAGATTCTTAAGATTTTGACAATCGTTCCGAACCGTTCGGGCGGCGTATGGCTTTTTCTCTTGGCATAAAAATCAATCCTTTAGAATAAACGCATGAATGAAGATGAGAACCTATGAGCCGTAAAGATTGTGCACAATGGCAAAAGATTTGTATGGGAAACAAATTCGGTCAAGTGTTGCATTTTTGCGCATACAGGAACGCTGGGAGAGGGGATTGGCACTTCCTGGCGGCGTCCGTTCCAGAAGGTTAAGAATCCCTAAGCACCCTGCGGTTACGCTGTGGCACCGGAC
>CAMUPC010000188.1 GCA_947090545.1 uncultured Eubacterium sp.
GCGTAACCGCAGGATGCTTAGGGCTTCTTAACCTTCTGGAACGGACGCCGCCAGGGTGTGCCAATCCCCTCTCCCAGCGTCCCTTCCCCAAAAACCGTCCCCTTCTGTTTGATCTCCCCAATTTCATGCACACACATATCCTGTTTTGAAAAATTCATCCTATTGTTTTTTACGTATTTATAGTAAAATAGAAAAGGATTCCCACGCCTGTCCATACAATAGCAAACCAACAACGATTCTCACAATCAGAAAGGAGCATCACTTATGTTTACCAAAAACAACACCTTTGACCAAATCATGCATACCGAACCCATAGCAAAAGCGATCGGAAACTTCTTTCCATCCTGCTGGATACAGCGGATTCCCAAACGGTACGCTTCGTATACCATGCACCAAATCGAAGCAGAAGTTACAATGGAATGGGGCGAGCCGTTTTTCGCAGACGCGTTTGTCGAATGTGCCAACCTCCTGATGGATACGGTGCAAAACAGCCGTTTTCTTTTTGTTCCGCTCTGGAAAGAGACAGGCGCAGACAGCTTTCAGGGCGGCAGCGCACCTTGGATTCCTGCTTCTGATCAAAACGATGCCAGCCATGTGTGGCTGTTTACCGCAAACCCTTACAAAGACATCACCGCGTTTGCACACACCAAAGAGAGCAGCTCTGTCCCGCCCTATCCGTCCCATGCCGTACCCGCAGACAAATACGGGGCGCAATCCGTACGTCCTGCCGTCATTCTCTGTCCCGGCGGCGGATATGAGATGCTTTCTACCTTTAACGAGGGCATCCAGCTTGCACAGCGGATGGAACGCGACGGCGGATACAAAGCATTTATCCTGAACTACCGGATTGTACCGAATTACTATCCGCTGCCGCAGGCAGACCTTGCACTGGCGATTATGCATGTCCGCGCACACGCTGCTCAGTACCGGATCGACCCAAACCGCATCCTTGTCGTCGGTTCCAGCGCCGGGGGACACTTGTGCGCCAGCGAAGCCGCGCTGCACGCATCCTTAAAACAGGAGGTTCTTACGAGGCTTGGGCAAGCTTGCGAAACATACAAAGGCGTTTCCGCGCGCCCGGACGGTATTGGGCTTTTGTATCCGGTTATCAGCTTTTTGTCGGAATACCATGAGGGCAGCTTCCAAAACCTTACAAACGGCGATGTAAAACTGCGGGAAGCGCTTTCTGTGGAAACGCGGATCACTTCTGATTATCCTGCTGCTTATGCCTTTGCAAACCAAGACGACGACTGTGTGCCAGCCAGCAATACAACGCGCCTGGAAAAAGCACTGGAAGCCGCGGGAGTCACGCATTTATGCGAGCTCTATCCGACTGGAGGCCACGGAGTCGGGCTTGGTTATGGCCGTTCGTGTGCGATGTGGAGCGAACGGATGCTGGAGTTTTTTGAAGGTGTGTTTTCCTGATTTTAGCTCATTTTGGTCAAATGTATGGTTTCATTTGCGGGATGTTTTTCAAAAGGAAGGAAACGGAGCTTTCGTCAGTCTCGACTGCTCCTTTTCCTTTCTAATTCCTGAATATACCCGCCATCAATCTGTACGTTCTTTCCTTGAAATGCAAACCCATAAATCCGAATTTTACTTTTGGAAACGCCTTTTGATTCAAGCACTGCTGCATATTTTTTATCAATCACCTGCTCAATCGCCTTTCGTACCGTATCTGCTAATCCAGCTTCCTCCTCTGCATCAAATACTTTAAATTCAAAAATAATCCCGTCATCCATATTGCTTCTCGGCTCAAAAAGCACATCATATCTTCCAAATCCGCTTTCCCGGTTTGAAGATATCATATACTTGTCGCCCAACTCAGCCATCAGTCCCAAAACAAGCCCATGGAAAAAACGTTCTGGTTCCGTCTTGTCTGATGGCTTCTTTCCTGAATCAAAATGACTGATGATACTGACTGTTATTTGATTCATATAAGCGTTCATTGTTTTTACGTCATTTGCCAGAACTGCTTTTATAAAATCATTGTATGCCGCACAGCACGATGAAAACCAACTTGCAATCAAATCCTCAAACATTCTGAACACTTCAAAATTAACAATTTTAAGGGCATACTCTTTCTTTCCCTTTTGATTCAGCTTATAATCTGCCGTTTTTAAATACCCACTGGCAAGAAGCAGGCTCCAGACAGCACTTTCGTTATCATCCAACTGTCCAAACACTACTTGTTCATCAAGCACTGTATGAAAAATGTTCCCATGAAGCAAATCTTCCATAACCGTTTTAAGCTCTGCGCTTCCTTTCTGAATCAGGCTTCCGACCAGCCTGTTGGAGCTTGTATTCGTCCAATAAGCGGTAAGCTCTCCAAATTTCAAAAAATTTGTAATCGACCACGGATTATAAATATTGTCACTTCTGCCAAACAAAAACCCGTCATACCACCGCTTTACATCCGCAAGCTGATCCTGCATGGAAAACTCCTCCAATGCCGCAGCCACCTCCTCCTCTGTAAATCCAAAGCATGTTTCATACATCCTGGACGTTGTTGTCACAACAGTAAGATGATTCAAATCTGAAAATACAGATTCCTTGCTCACCCTCGTAATTCCCGTCATAATTCCTCGTTCCAGGTATAAATTAGATTTAAAAGTGGAATTTAACAAGCTTCTCATAAATTCCGTCAGTTGGCCCCAGTACCCGTTTACATATGCTTCCTGCATCGGTGTATCATACTCGTCTAAAAGAATAATCGCCTTTTTTCCATAATACTTATACAGCAGGCTGCTCAGGCGCTTGAGTGCCCTTGCCGCAGTCATGTCGCTCATATCTTCATTTACCTTTGCGAATGCTTCCCTGTCCTGCTGCGTAAGCCTGTTACTTTGCATGATAAAAGCAAACTGGTTATACACATCTGTTAATTCCTGTATCATTCCTTCACGGGCAGACAAATAACAATCCGCCTTTACATCCGCAAAGCTTAGAAAAACAACCGGATAAGTCCCCTGTATCTTCCTGAATTTTTCCTCCTTCCAGACCGCAAGACGCTGAAATAAATCTCCCCTGCCCGCATGATCCACAGAAAAAAAATAATACAGCGTATTCATCATCAGGGTCTTGCCAAACCTGCGCGGCCTTGTAAGCAATGTCACGGTATCTTCATTTTCCCACCACTCTTTGATAAAAGACGTTTTATCGACATAAAAACAATTCTTTTCCACAATTTTGCCAAAGTCCTGTTCTCCGATTGCTATTTTTCTGGGCATTTGGATACCTCCCCTGTTCACTTTTCCTTTTATTTCTGCAATCATGTTTCCTTCTCCGGCATTTTATTTATGAAAAAGCTCGTCCATAAATATCTCAGCCGTTTGCTGTAACTATTATAGCACTTCGTTTAAAGAAATAAAACACAGAATCTAACCCCCTGTAGGGCATACCATATGCTGCCCTGCTACACCAGCCCCATATCAAACTGCGCCATATACAACTGATAATAAGCCCCTTTCTTTTCCATCAGCTCCTTCGCGCTGCCCTGCTCCAAAATCCCGCCCTTGTCAATGACAAAAATCCGGTCTGCATTCTGGATCGTAGACAGCCTGTGGGCAATGACAAAACTCGTGCGCCCCTTTAACAGCGCTTCAATGCCTTCCTGCACGAGCAGCTCCGTATGCGTATCGATACTGGACGTCGCTTCATCTAAGATCAGGATTTTCGGCATCGAAACCATCGTGCGCGCAAATGCAAGCAGTTGTCTTTGCCCGATCGAAAGCCCGGCACCCTGTTCTTTCAGCTCCGTATCGTAGCCGTGCTCCATCTTCATAATAAATTCGTGCGCGTGGACAGCCTTTGCCGCCGCGATCATCTCTTCTTCTGTGGCATCCAGCTTTCCGTATAAAATATTGTCCCGTACCGTCCCGTGGAAAATAAAATTGTCCTGCGTCATCACGCCCATCTGCCTGCGGAAGCTCTCGATGGAAACGGTTGTCAGGTCGTACCCGTCCACCGAGATCACCCCGTCCTCAATATCGTAAAAACGGCTGATCAGGTTTACGATCGTCGTCTTTCCCGCCCCGGTCGGCCCAACCAGCGCAATCGTCTCACCCGGACGTACTTTAAAGCTGACGTCCGAGAGCACCTTTGTCTCCGCCGGCGTACCTTTATCATACGTAAAGCTGACGTGGGAAAACTCCACGCTCCCTTTGATCGGCGGAAGCTCCTTGACAAACGCGGCGTCCGTAATATCCGGCTGCGTATCCAAAATATCAAAAATCCGCTCTGCCGCCGTCAGGTTTGTGATAAGGCTGTTATAAAAATTGCTCAGGTTCAGGATCGGATTCCAAAACATATTGATATAACTGCCAAATGCCACCAACAGCCCAACCGACGCCTGCCCGATGCCAATGACGCGAATCCCGACCAGATAGAGCATCATCGCCCCGATGCCCCAGCAAAAATCGACAACCGGCCCGAACAAGTCCGCATACCTGCACGCATCCTGAAACGAATCCCGGTGCTCGTCTGTTAACTGCCCAAAAATCCCGCTCGTCTCCTCCTGCGCCCGAAAGCTCTGCACGACCCGCATTCCCGCAATATCCTCATGCACATAGGCATTTAAGTTCGACGCTTTTTTGCGGAAGATCTGCCAGCGCTTGTGCGAAGCCTTCTGTACGGCCCAGACCCCCGCCGCCATAACCGGAATCGTACTCAGCGACGCTGCCGCCAGCCGCCAGTCCTTGACCGCCATAATCACAACTACGCCCACTACCGTAACAAACTCCGGGATCAGCGTCGTCACCGAATTGACAAATACATCCTTTAACGAATTGACGTCGCCGATAATCCGCGCCAGGATCTTGCCCGTGGGCCGGCTGTCAAAAAACGAAAACGACAGCGTCTGGATATGCTCATACAGATCCTGGCGGATTTCCAGCAGTATCTTATTGGAAACAACGGACATCACATACATCCGCAGCTTTACGAGCACGATATAGACAAGGTTCATCGCCAGCGCAAAGATCCCAAGCTTTACCAGCCCGTCAAAATCCCGCTGCGCAAGATAATGGTCAAGCGCTTCCTCGATAAACAGCGGATTGAGCAGTGAAATGCCGATCGCTCCCGCCATAAATACCATTACACAAAAAACAGCGCCACGATACGAGGCAAAATAACGCAGCAGGCGGCGCATCATCTTTTTCCTGCTTGCATTGTCCATCTGCTCGTCATCCCGATATGAATTTACAGCCATAACAACCTCCTTGATCATTCTAAAAGCTGCGCTCCGTTTTACTCTGGAAGCTCGCCGTACTGCGCCTGGAACGTCTGGTAATACAAGCCGCGCTTTTCCATCAGCTCCTGATGCGTCCCGCGCTCCGCGATACAGCCGTTTTCCAGATACAAAATCTCATCCGCATGGCAGACCGCGGAAATCCGGTGCGCGATAATGATTTTTGTCGTATTTCCAAGCCGATCCAGCATCTTTTGGATCTCATGCTCCGTCTCCATGTCAAGCGCGGAGGTCGAGTCGTCCATTACAAGCACCGGGCTTTTTTTCGACAACGCTCTGGCAATGCTGATGCGCTGCTTCTGCCCGCCGGACAGCCCGACGCCGCGCTCTCCGATCACCGTCTGGTACTGCTCTTCCATCTTTTCGATAAAGCCGCTCGCCTGCGCATCCTGTGCCGCCTTTCTGACGTCCTTCCCCGCAAGCTGCCTGCGTTTTCCCATCTTGATATTTTCCTCAATCGTATCAGAAAACAAAAACACATCTTGCAGGACGACATTGATGCTGCCGCGAAGCTGGCGCAGCGTCAGCGTGCGCACATCGGCGCCGTCCAGCCGCACCGAGCCTTTATCTGCATCATAAAAACGCTGCAACAGAGAAATCAGCGAGGATTTGCCAGACCCGGTCGCCCCCATTATCCCAAGCGTATGCCCAGCTGGAATATGAAAATCAATATCCGATAAAATTTGTTTTCCATCCAGCCCAAATGAGACATGCTCAAACGAAACCTCTCCTTTGACCCGCTCCAATACGTGCGCATCCGCCCCGTCCGTAATCTCCGCCTGCTCGTCAAAGATTTTTTGCAGCTTTTTATAAGACGCCACCGCCGCGGACAGGTCATTTGTCAGCCATCCCATCATCTCCATCGGCCAGGTGCAGTTGCGGCTGTATTCAATAAACGCCACCAGCGCCCCAAGCGTCAGCTCCCCGCGCATCACCAGGCTGCCGCCCAGCACCGCCATACACACAGGCAGCGCTTTCCCGATAAACTGAAAATAAGGATAGTAACGCACCATAATTTTCGACTGTGTAATATTCAGCTCATAATACCGCTCATTATGCGACAAAAACTTCTGTATCTCAAACTTTTCCCTCGCAAACGCCTTCACCGTACGCACACCCGCCAGGTTTTCCTCCGCCACGGTCGTTAGCACCGCGTTTTCTTCACTGATCTTTTCATACACCGTATCCAGCCTACGTTCCAGCACAACCGCCAGCACTCCGCAGAAAACCATCGCCGCCAGCGGGAGAAGCGCCAGCCGCACGCTCAGCCGGAACATACATACCAACACAAACGTCACATGCACAGCTACCTCAATCGTCAGCATCCCGACAAAGCCAAGCGCATTCCAGATCTTGTCCACATCATCCTTCACCCTCGCCATCAGCTCCCCGGTATTCGTATTGTCAAAGTAACGCGCAGACAGCGTCTGGATATGATCAAACAAATCCCTGCGTAGCTGCGAGCCTATGTTCGACGCCAGCACGTCAAACAGATATTCCTTCACATACCCGCACACACTGCGCCCAATGCCGACCATCACAATGCCCGCCAGCAGCTTTGTCAAAAGCTCCTGCCGCCCGTCCATAATCACATCATCCACAATGCTCCTTGTAATCACCGGATAGCTCATATCCAGCACAATCGCACTGACCATACACGCGACCGCAAGCAGGTACAGGTACCAGCTTCTTCCAATGTAAACACGTATTCTCCTCATTGCCCAACCTCTCTTTCCCAATCCACAGCCGTTCAGACAAGCTGGCCCGGCACCCGGATTCCCACATGCCGCACACTCCAGACAACAGCGCAAAAAACCATGCAGCACTGCCCGCAAAGCATCTGCATGGTTTCCCGTCGTCTCCCGGCACCCGATACTGCACTCCCATCCGCATCCGGCACCTCCCAAAATAAAAAAACATGGCTTACTGCCATGCTTATTCACTCCTGCGGTGATTCTCGTCCTGTCCTGGATCTGCGCACGATTTGCATCAAGTAACTGCAAAACCCCTGCGGCATCCTGACAGCGCTGCTGCAAATCAACTGTATCATACCCGCATCTATAGGAAAACATATGTAAGCACTTTGTAAGGCAAATGCACCGGCACAGTGACTGCCGGTAAAAAGGATTCCTCCGCAGGCCGCCTGCTGCTTCCGATATGGGAAGCCCTGTACAACAGTTTGTAAATGCTAAATACTGTACCAGCGGCAGGATTATCCTTCTGCAACTATTTAGTTTGCACCATTCTCCATTACTATTATGCGTAACATATGTCTGATCTCCGTTTTTCTAAGTCTTTTTCTGATGGGGTTATCATATACCATATCCTGGCATCTGTCAATATGGAATTTCAAAATTTATGGGATATTTTTTGTGGATATAATGACGCTGGGAGAAGGGATTGGCACGCGCTGGCTGCGTCCGTTCCAGAAGGTTAAGAAGCCCTAAGCATCCTGCGGTTACGTTGAGGCACCGTCCGGGCGCGGCACCTAGTTCGCCCTGGCTTACAGCCAGCAGCTAAAGGTGCCGCTTGGCTTCGCCCCTGCTGTATCGAGCAGGATACTAAGGGCTTCTAAACCTTCTTCCAAAGCCGCAGCCAGCGCGTGCCAATCCCTTCTCCCGGCTGGTTATCGATAACCGTAAAAGCAAGTTTGGAAAAAATATTGAAAAAAACTGTACATGGCTTACACAGCATGTTCCTGGCGGATGCTTACTTCTGTGCCGTATTTCACATTTTGCTTATAGCAATCCTATCGTTGATCGCACACAATAATTTCTTAAGAGCCTGGAAAACCAGCCGAAGGATACAACCGAAAGTAATCTGTTTTAACATAAGCTTCCATTTATTTAGAACCTTGAAAAACCAGCCGGAGGATAATCGAAAGTAATCTGTTTTAACATAAACTTTCATTTATTTAAGCCTTGAAAAACCAACCGAAAGATACAACTGAAAGCAATCTGTTTTAACATAAGCTTTCATTTATTTAGAGCCTTGAAAAACCAGCCGGAGGATATAATCGAAAGTAATCTGTTTTAACATAAGCTTTCACTTATTTAGAACCTTGAAAAACCAGCCGGAGGAAGGGGAGCGGGGCTGGCTTTCTGTGACTATGGAAAAATGTTAGG
>CAMUPC010000189.1 GCA_947090545.1 uncultured Eubacterium sp.
TCGCCCTGGCTAACGCCAGCAGCTAAAGGTGCCGCTTGGCTTCGCCCCTGTGTTGCTCAGCAGGATACTAAGGGCTCCTAACATTTTTCCACAGTCACAGGAAGCCAGCCCCGCTCCCCTTCCTCCGGCTGGTTATCGAGGGCTCTAAATAGATGATGGCTCATTTTCAGCATTCTATCCAGACAAGTATTGCAGTCTTGCGTAGAATCCTATACAGTCTGAGCTGTGCCATTGCCGCAAAGAGACAAAAAAGACAAAAGAGACAAAAGTGACCAGAAATAAGGTCAAATACTTGCGTGCCGTATATTGCAGAATTTGCGATAACCAGCCAGGAGAGGGGATTGGCGCGCCCTGGCTGCGGCTTTGGAAGAAGGTTTAGAAGCCCTTAGTATCCTGCTCGATAACACAGGGGCGAAGCCAAGCGGCACCTTTAGCTGCTGGCGGAAGCCAGGGCGAACTAGGTGCCGCGCCCGGACGCAGCCACAGTGTAACCGCAGGATGCTTAGGGATTCTTAACCTTCTGGAACGGACGCAGCCAGGGCGCGCCAATCCCCTCTCCTAGCGTCCCTCATCTCAAAAAAAGCAACCCTAACCCAAAAAAGTTCCCATTATTTATACATTTATTCTGACAAGCACTTTCACCAGCATTGCATTTACAGCACACTTATGATAAGGTAGTAGCAACAACATTCAGCAGAAAAAGAACCACCTGTTTGAAAGGCTACGGGTGAGGCATTTATTTTTCTGATTGATGAATGAGACTATATGTTCAGCCATGATCTATTGCGGGCAGCCTTCGCAAAGAGACAACCATAAACAACGATGCGGTACAAAAATGAATGAACAGGAAAAGTATAAAATAGCATAAAAAAGGAGTAATTGATAGTAGGATGAAAACAAACACTGCAAAAAGAAAGAACACAAAAACCATTCAAATCGGAAACCGTATGATCGGCGGAGGAAACCCGGTACTCATCCAGTCTATGACAAACACAAGGACAGAGGATGTGGAAGCGACGGTTTCTCAGATCAGGCAGTTAACCGCTGCGGGCTGTGAGATTATCCGGTGCAGCGTGCCTACGATGGAGGCAGCGAAGGCTTTGGAGGAGATTAAAAAGCAGGTGGAGATTCCGGTCGTGGCGGATATCCATTTTGACTATCGGCTGGCGGTTGCTGCGATCGAACACGGAGCGGATAAAATACGGATCAATCCGGGCAATATCGGTGCGAAGGAGCGTGTGCAGGCAGTTGTGGACGCGGCGAAGGAACACGGGATTCCGATCCGGGTCGGGGTCAACAGCGGGTCGCTGGAAAAGGAGCTGGTGGAAAAATATCATGGTGTAACGGCAGAGGGGCTTGTGGAAAGCGCCCTGGGACAGGTGAAGCTGATCGAAGATATGGGTTATGACAAGCTTGTAATCAGCATTAAATCCTCGGATGTGCTGATGTGCGTGCGTGCTCATGAGCTGATCTGTGAACAGACGGATTATCCGCTGCATGTAGGCATTACAGAGGCGGGGACGGTGATCAGCGGCAATATTAAGTCGTCGATCGGGCTGGGGCTGATTTTGTACCAGGGGATTGGAGATACGGTCCGGGTTTCGCTGACGGGCGATCCGCTTGAAGAGGTGAAGTCGGCAAAGCTGATCCTGCGTACACTGGGGCTTCGCAGAGGCGGGATTGAGGTCGTTTCCTGCCCGACCTGCGGGCGGACGAAAATCGACCTGATCGGGCTTGCCAACCAGGTGGAGCAGATGGTGGCGGATATTCCGCTCGATCTTAAGGTTGCCGTAATGGGATGTGTCGTAAACGGGCCGGGAGAGGCGAAAGAAGCGGATATCGGGATTGCGGGAGGATGCGGGGAAGGCTTGCTGATCCGGCATGGGGAGGTTGTGAAAAAGCTGCCTGAGACAGAGCTTTTGCCGGCGCTTCGGGAAGAGTTGCTGCATTGGAACGAATAGAAAAAATGCCGGCGTACCAGTCAAAAATCAAACGATAGGGAAAATGTATCGATTTTTGAGTGGGTGCCGGCTGTTTGCTGTTATTCTTTGATTTCATCGATATCTGTCAGATTTACGCCTAAGCTGTTTAGCAGTACTTTTAAAGATAAATAATCTTTTTTTAGCCCAGAATAAGTTTTTTTTGCATTTTCCTCCCTTGCTGATAGCATGTGTTCCTGCACTTTAATAAAATTTTCAATAGCGTCTTTGATAATTTCTCCATTGTTCATCGTTTCTAATACCTCCATAAGATTCACCGCCTTTGGGAATGCATGTTCCAGTTATTCTTATATAATGATTGCCTGATGCCATCATTATAACGGATATTTTTGTGCGTGTAAAGATGTTTGGCGCAAACAAGAAATTGACTTTTTGTCAGGGATTGTTTATACTCAAAAACAATGAAAGAGGGGAAAGGTCAATGGAAAAAAATTTTTTCGAGGTATTTCCAGTACTAAAGGTAAACGGGGAGATGCAGCAGCTCTTGGCGGATACGAAGGTGCAGCGGGTTGTGTCGAACCAGGCGCGCACGCGCCTTCGCGTCTATCTTAAGGGGACGAGGCTGATACAGAAAAAGCATATTTTCCAGTTGGAGCGCAATATCAAAAACCAGTTGTTTCCGGGGCAGGAGCTTTCGATAAAGATTATGGAACATTACCAGCTTTCGGCACAGTATACGCCTAAGACGCTGATGGACATATATAAGGACAGTATTTTGGAGGAAATGAAGGCGTACAGCCTGCTCATTTACAATTTATTCCGCTGTGCGCGGGTGGAATTTGACGGGGAATGGCATATGAAGCTGCATTTGGAAGATTCCATTGTGGCGCGAAACCGTGCGGATGAGCTGCTGGAAATCTTATATAAGGTGATGCGTGACCGCTGCGGGCTGCAAATTACGATTGAAACGGTGTTTGAGCCGAAGCAGGAAAACAGCCGGAAAAAAGAAAGCGACCAGCAGATCGCTTATGAAATCCGGCGGATTTTAGGAGGCGTGCACAGCTTTAAAAAGGAAGAGGGGGCGGCGCTCGTAAATGGGAAAAACAGCGATTGTGCAAAACAGGCTTCTGGCGTGTCAAAAAAGGCAGGGAGCGCGGCAACTACGAATGGCGGGAACCGGGCAAACGGCGGCAGCGCGGTGGATGGAGTTTATGCGGGAACGAGCGGCTTTGCCGCAAAAAGCGGCGTGCGCAGAGATTATCCGCTGCGGCGTTCGGACAATCCAGATGTGATTTACGGCAGGGATTTTGACGACGATGCGGTGGCGATCGACCAGATCGAGGGTGAGATGGGAGAGATCGCGATTCGCGGGCAGGTGCTTGCGGTCGATACTAGAGAGCTTAGAAGCGGCGAGAAGAGTATTGTGATTGTGACGCTAACGGATTTTACAGATTCGATTGTAATTAAGATATTTGTGAAAAATGAGCATTTGGAGGAGCTGCTTGGCGGCGTGAAAAAGGGGGCGTTTTTAAAGGTCAAGGGCGTGACCGCGTTTGACCGCTTTGACAGTGAGCTGACGATTGGGTCGGTTGCCGGGATGAAGAAGATCCCGGATTTTACGCAGCGGCGTATGGATACCAGCCCGAAAAAGCGTGTGGAGCTGCACTGTCATACGAAGATGAGCGATATGGACGGGATATCGGACGTTGGGGATATCATTAAGCAGGCGGCTGCGTGGGGGCATAAGGCGCTTGCGATTACGGACCACGGGGCGATCCAGGCGTTTCCGATTGCGAACCATGCGGTGCCGGACGGGGCGGATTTTAAGATTATTTATGGGGTGGAGGCGTATCTGGTAGACGACCTAAAGCAGATCGTATTTGAGCCGAAGGGACAAAGCCTGCTGGATTCGTATGTGGTGTTTGACCTGGAGACGACCGGGCTTAGCCCGAATGTACATAAGATTATCGAGATCGGCGCCGTGAAGGTTGTGGGAGGAAAGATTGTCGGCCGGTTTTCTAAGTTTGTCAACCCGAAGGTGCCGCTGCCGTTTGCGATCGAGGAGCTTACAAAAATACGGGACGATATGCTGGTAAATGAGCCGGAGATTTCTCAGGTTTTGCCGGAATTTATGGAGTTTTGCAAGGGGAGCGTAATGGTGGCGCACAATGCGGAATTTGATATGGGATTTATCCAGAAAAACTGCGAGGACCTGGGGCTTTTGTGTGCGTTTACCGTGGTGGACACCGTGTCGATGGCGAGGTATCTGCTGCCGGGGCTTAGCCGCTTTAAGCTGGATACGGTTGCAAAGGAGCTGCATATTTCGCTGAAAAACCATCACCGTGCCGTGGAGGATGCGGAGTGCACGGCGGAGATCTTTGTAAAATTTATCAAGATGCTGCATGAGCGGGGCATCGAAAGCCTGGATGCGCTCAATGAGCAGGGCAGGGCGACACCGGAGCAGATCAGAAAGATGCCTACGTACCATGCGATTGTGCTTGCCACGAATGACTATGGGCGGGTCAATTTGTACCGGCTCGTATCGATGTCGCACCTGACGTATTTTCACAAGCGGCCGCGGATTCCCAAAAGCGAGCTGATGCGTTACCGGGAAGGGCTGCTGCTTGGCTCGGCATGTGAGGCGGGAGAGCTGTACCAGGCGGTGCTGCTTGGCAGGCCGCAGACGGAGATTGCAAGGATCGTCAATTTTTATGACTATCTGGAAATCCAGCCAAATGGGAACAATGCGTTTATGATCCGCGAGGAGCGCTATCCGGTCAGCTCCGATGAGGATTTGTGGGAGATCAACCGTAAGATCGTGCAGCTTGGAGAGGATTTTAAAAAGCCTGTCGTTGCGACGTGCGACGTGCATTTTTTAAATCCAGAGGATGCGCAGTACCGCAGAATTATTATGGCGGGCCATGGGTTCAAAGACGCGGATGAGCAGGCGCCGCTGTATCTGCATACAACCGAGGAGATGCTCAGGGAATTTGCATATCTAGGCAGCGAAAAGGCGGAAGAGGTTGTCATTACCAATCCGAACCGGATCTGCGATATGTGTGAAAAAATCTCTCCGGTGCGCCCGGATAAGGCGCCTCCGATTATTGAAAACTCAGACCAGATGCTGCGGGATATCTGCTACAACAAAGCGCATGAGATGTATGGCAAAGACCTCCCTGAAATCGTGCACAAGCGGCTGGAGCGGGAACTGACGTCGATTATTTCCAATGGGTATGCGGTGATGTATATTATTGCGCAGAAGCTCGTATGGAAATCGGTGGAGGACGGCTATCTCGTAGGCTCCAGAGGGTCGGTCGGATCTTCGTTTGTAGCGACGATGGCGGGAATTACGGAGGTTAATCCGCTAAGCCCGCACTATTACTGTGAATACTGCCATTTCAGCGATTTTGATTCGGAGGAAGTCAAGTCGTACAGCGGGCGTTCCGGCTGCGATATGCCGGACAGAGTATGCCCAAAGTGCGGCAAGCCGCTTGTAAAGGCGGGGTTTGATATTCCGTTTGAGACGTTTTTAGGATTTAAAGGAAATAAGGAGCCGGATATTGACCTGAATTTTTCCGGGGACTACCAGAGCAAGGCGCATAAGTATACCGAAGTGATTTTCGGCGCCGGACAGACGTTTCGTGCAGGCACGATCGGCACGCTGGCGGACAAGACGGCGTTTGGCTATGTGAAGCGTTATTACGAGGAGCACAGCATCCATAAGCGGTTTTGCGAAATCAACCGGATCGTGCAGGGCTGTGTCGGCATCCGGCGCACGACCGGGCAGCATCCGGGCGGCATCGTCGTGCTGCCGATGGGGGAGGAGATCTATTCGTTTACGCCGATCCAGCATCCGGCAAACGATATGGGGACGGACATTGTTACCACGCATTTTGAATACCATTCGATTGATCACAACCTGCTAAAGCTGGACATTCTCGGGCACGATGATCCGACGATGATCCGTATGCTGGAGGATCTGACCGGGCTGCACGCGACACAAATCCCGTTAGACGACCCGGCGGTCATGTCTATTTTTAAAAGTACGGATGCATTGGGAATTACGCCGGAAGATATTGGCGGCTGTACGGTCGGGTCGTTAGGAATCCCGGAATTTGGCACAGAGTTTGTCATCCAGATGCTGATTGATACAAAGCCGCAGTCCTTTTCCGACCTTGTGCGTATTTCAGGGCTGTCCCACGGGACGGATGTGTGGCTCGGCAATGCGCAGACATTAATTGAGGAAGGCAAGGCGACGATCTCTACGGCGATCTGTACGAGGGACGACATTATGATCTATTTGATCGGGATGGGCCTGGAAAGCGAGCTGTCGTTTACGATTATGGAATCGGTGCGCAAGGGCAAAGGGCTGAAAGAGGACTGGATCAAGGCGATGAAGGAACACGGCGTCCCGGACTGGTATATCTGGTCCTGCCAGAAGATAAAGTACATGTTTCCAAAAGCACATGCGGCGGCGTATGTAATGATGGCATGGCGCATTGCTTACTGCAAGGTATTTTATCCGCTTGCTTACTATGCGGCATATTTTTCGATCCGAGCGACCTCGTTCAACTATGAGCTGATGTGCCAGGGGCGGGAAAAGCTGGAGCATTATTTAAAAGACTATGAAAGGCGCAGGGATACACTGACCAAAAAAGAGCTGGATACGATCAAGGATATGAAGATTGTGCAGGAGATGTATGCCAGGGGATTTGCATTTGTCCCAATTGACTTAAATATTGTAAAGGCAAGGCATTTCCAGATCATAGACGGAAAGCTGATGCCTGCGCTAAGCGCGATCGACGGGCTTGGAGAGAAGGCGGCGGACGGTGTCGTGGAAGCGGTTAAGGACGGACCGTTTTTATCCAAGGATGATTTCAGGCAGCGGTCTAAGGTCAGCAAGTCTGTTGCGGATCTGATGGGCGGCCTTGGGATTTTGGGCGGGATACCGGAGTCGAACCAGATGTCGATTTTTGATTTTGCGTAAAAGTAGGATTGCTGGAAAAGCAGAAGGAACCGGCTGCCAGGAAAAGGGATGATTTTCTGGCAGCCGGTTTTTGTGTATGGAAATTAAAGCAGGGAATGCAAGGTGGCGGGAATAAGTTTCAGACACGTTCTAAGCATTTTTCAGGATGTCCATAACCTCTTTTTTTGGCAGTTGGTATTCTTTGATAATCGCCTCGGTTGCAGCAGCGCTGCTGATGCCGACAGACTGCATCATTTTGAATGCTTTGCAGATATTTTGCTTTGTTACCTGCTTTGTCACTTGCTTTGTCACCTGCTTTGTCACTTGCTTTGTCACTTGCTTTGTCACCTGTTTTGTCACTTGTTCCGTGATGACTTCAGCGTTTGCCTCATCGCGCAGTGTCAGCATTTCTTCCAAGGTTAATGATTCTCCTAACATTTCAAACACATCCTCTCTTCCATCAAAAAAATCTGATATTTCATGGCCGCTGTTGTATTGCAGGACTGCCTGACGGATCGCGTCTTTCATTGCGGTTCCGTTCGCAGCCAGGGATTTAATCAGTGAAATGAAGCTGATAAATTCCTTAATAATACCCTCAGCATTCTGCTCTTTGTATACTGTGATAGACAGATTTAAAAAATCAGCCCGCTTGCTTGCAAAAGCGTTTGACAGGCTTAGGTGGCTTGGGCATTCTGATTTTCCGGTATAAACCATATAAAATTCTGGTTCTGGCAGCTCTACTAAGGAGGAAGTATACAAAATTCGTTTGTATTTTTTCATAGAAAACAGTTTTTTGTATTCTTCCGCGATATAGAGCAGCAGGCGGATTGGCATATTATAGTTTAGGGTCGACTGGTGTTCCATAAGGATAATCAACCTTCCGCGAACCAGAAAGCAGATATCGTTATACATATCGATTGTAAAAATATGCTCCAGTTCAATGTTTTGAAATTCAAAGTCCTGTACATCCGCGTCCTCAGGATGCATCAGCAGGTAAGCGGCACGGCGGTATTTTGGGGTTTTAAACAGGGTGCAGAAAAAATTATCCTGGTATTTTCGGTTTGTCAGTACGGGAGTTTTTGCTTCTAAAGCTTGTTTGCTTCCCAAGACGCTGGGGAGTTCCTCTTGGTGGTGTTTTTCTGTGCTGGGAGCGTTTTCTTCTGTCATAATGTGATTCCTCGTTTCTTTTTATTTTAGCATTGAGGGGTGCTTTGTGCAATACTAAATATATAGAAACAATTGTGGGGTATGAATATGAGTGGCGTATGAAGTGGTGCTTTGGAGATACGGACGCTGGGAGAGGGGATTGGCACGCCCTGGCTGCGTCCGTTCCAGAAGGTTAAGAAGCTCTAAGCATCCTGCGGAACGCTGTGGCACCGTCCGGGCGCGGCACCTAGTTCGCCC
>CAMUPC010000190.1 GCA_947090545.1 uncultured Eubacterium sp.
TTAACCTTCTGGAACGGACGCAGCCAGGGCGTGCCCATCCCCTCTCCCAGCGTCCTTCCCGCAAAAACCCCCAGCATATATCAACCTACTATTTCCCCTGATTAATATAATTCACAAGCCCTTCTGCCTCAATAATTTTCTGCATAAACTCCGGGAACGCCTGTCCCTGGAACCGCGTCCCTTTCGTCAGGTTACAAATCACACCGCTGTCAAAATCCACTTCAACCTCATCACCCGCTTCAATTCCCTTGGATGCATCCGCACATTCAATAATTGGAAGCCCAATATTAATCGCATTGCGGTAAAAAATACGCGCAAATGTCTCAGCGATCACACAGCTTACGCCTGCCGCCTTGATCGCCAGTGGCGCGTGCTCTCTCGAAGAACCGCATCCAAAGTTTTTATCTGCTACGATCAGGTCGCCCTTTTGCACTTTTTTGACAAATTCGGTATCAATGTCCTCCATGCAGTGCTGTGCCAGCTCTTTTGGGTCGGACGAATTCAAATATCTTGCCGGAATGATGACGTCAGTATCTACGTTGTCGCCATACTTAAATACTTTGCCGTTTGCTTTCATGGCTCTTTTCCTCCTACTCTGTTGGTTGTGCTATTTTGCCTGCAATTGCGCTTGCTGCCGCAACAGCAGGGCTTGCAAGATAGATCTCTGAATCCACATGTCCCATGCGTCCGACAAAATTACGGTTCGTTGTAGATACACAGCGCTCCCCTTGCGCAAGGATGCCCATATATCCGCCCAGGCACGGCCCGCAGGTCGGTGTGCTTACGATCGCGCCTGCTTCGATAAATATTTTTAACAGCCCTTCTTCCATCGCATCCAGATAGATCTGCTGCGTTGCAGGAATGACAATGGCGCGCACGCCGTCAGCGACCTTTTTGCCTTTTAAAATCTCCGCCGCGCAGCGCAGGTCATCTAAGCGCCCGTTGGTACACGAACCGATGACCACCTGGTCTATTTTTATCTCGCCTGCTTCGTCGACGGTTTTTGTATTTTCTGGAAGGTGCGGGAACGCAACGGTTGGTTTCAGCGTACTTAGGTCAATCGTAATCTCGCGTACATATTCGGCGTCCGCATCTGCCTCATAGATCTGATAAGGGCGTTTGGAATGTTCTTTCATATACGCTTCGGCAAGCGCATCGACTGGGAAGATTCCGTTTTTCGCGCCTGCTTCGATCGCCATATTCGCGATGGTAAAACGGTCGTCCATCGTAAGCGCCGCAATGCCGTCTCCGGTAAATTCCAAAGACTGGTACAGGGCGCCGTCTACGCCGATCATGCCGATTAAGTGCAGGATCAGGTCTTTTCCGCTCACATATTTTTGCGGTTTGCCGGTTACCGTTACTTTGATCGCTGAAGGCACCTTAAACCATGCCTTGCCGGTCGCCATCCCTGCCGCCATATCCGTGCTGCCCACGCCCGTAGAAAACGCGCCCAGTGCACCGTACGTACAGGTATGGGAATCTGCGCCGATAATAACATCTCCCGCAACGGTCAGCCCTTTTTCCGGCAGCAGCGCGTGCTCGATGCCCATCTGCCCGACATCATAATAGTTGGTAATCTCGTGCTTTACGGCAAATTCTCTGACACATTTGCAATGCTGTGCGGATTTGATATCCTTGTTTGGCACAAAGTGGTCCATAACCAGTGCAATTTTATCTTTATGGAACACACCGTCCACTTTCATTTTTTCAATCTCATGAATCGCGACCGGCGATGTAATATCATTGCCTAATACAAGATCCAAATCTGCTTCGATCAACTGCCCGGCTGTTACCGACTCTAATCCGGCATGAGCCGCCAATATTTTCTGGGTCATCGTCATACCCATTATACATTCCTCCTTTTGTTTTCAAATTTGTATATACAGTGTAGCATAATTTTTGCTATAATGCTAATATATCATACCTATACTTATCATAACTACAGGTTATGGAACGCCAGAACAAACAGGAGGATTTTTATGGAACAGGCACTTTCTTCTTATTTTGTTTTTTATACAGTTGCACAATGCGGCAGTATTTCAAAAGCCGCCGCAAAGCTTTTTATCAGCCAGCCTGCCGTGAGCAAATCGGTCAAAAAGCTGGAGGACAGCCTTGGATGCAGGCTTTTTTTCCGCGGCTCGCGCGGCGTATCACTGACAGAGGAGGGTACGCTGCTCTATGAGCATGTAAAATCTGCGATGGACACGCTGCTGCTTGGAGAGGAAAAGCTAAAGCGTGCGGCGGCGCTTGGCATCGGGCACTTAAGAATCGGCGTCAGCGCGACACTATGCAAATATGTGCTGCTTGGCTATCTTAAGGATTTTACAAAACAGTACCCGCACATTACGATCTCAATTCTCTGCCAGTCCACCAGCGAGACGCTGCGGCTGCTTGAGGAAGACAGGCTCGATATCGGCATGGCGGGAACAGGCACCTATTGCCTGCCGCATGTACTTGCGTTTGACTCTGTATCAGAAATGGAAGATATTTTTGTGGCTTCGGGACAATACCTGGCTCTTTTGAAGCAGCGCGGTATTCAAGAGCAGGAAATCTTACAGAACTGTTCTTTGATGATGCTGGATAAACAAAATATTTCCAGGCAGTATATAGACGCGTATTTACAGAAAAACCAGATCGCAGTCAGGGAGTGTATTGAAGCCTCCTCGATGGACCTTTTGATTGAATTTGCCAAAATCAGCCTTGGCGTGGCATGTGTCATCCGCCAATTTGTAGAACCGGAGCTGGCAGAGGGGTCTCTGATTGAGATTGCCCTGCCAGCCCCGGTACAAAAACGCACGGTCGGATTTGTATATAAACCGCAAAAAACATGCAAAGCGTTAGAGCAGTTTCGGGACTTTTACCTGAAAAAGCTCTGATTATTCCGCGGCAGACAACTCCTCTTTCGTATAGTAACCACTGTCAACCAATACTTCCTGCAAGTTGTCCGCATCGACTACAACAGGCTCGCATAAATATGCCGGAACAACCATTTTGCCGTTGTCATACTGTTCGGTATCATTGATCTCGGCTTCTGTGCCGTTGACTGCCGCTTCCACCATCGATACGCACCGCTCGGCAAGGACACGGCTGTCTTTATAAACAGAAAATGACTGTGTCCCGTCCAGTATATTCTGGCAGGCTGCAATCTCGCAGCTCTGCCCGGAGACGACCGGCCAGTTTGCTTCGGTATAGCCTGCCTTTAACAAAGCTTCCTTGCATCCGTATGCAAACCCGTCAAACGCTGCCGCACAAATATCCAGCTCTTCATCCGCATAATACCCGGCAAGATAGTTTTCACACCATTGCTGTGCCGTTTCCTGCGACCAATCCGCAATTGCCGTATGTTCAAACGAAGTCCGTTCTGTCTTGCATACTAATTTCCCGGTATCCAGATACGGCTGGATCACTTCCATCAAGCCGTCATACAGCTTCGCCGCATTCGGGTCGTCCGATGGCCCCATAAAAAACTCGATCGTCTTGTATTCATCATCTCCAAGCGCATCCAGCCCCGCTTTTTGGGCAATTGCCTTTCCGATCGCCGTACCGATTCCTTTCTGGTCAAAGGCTGCATAGTAAGTAACGGCATCGGTATCCATCAGCAGCCGGTCGTAAGCAATCACAGGAATCCCCGCGTTTCCCGCTGCTTTCACCGCAGTTGTCAGTTCCTTGGAATCCGCCGCGGCAACGACAATGCAATCCGCCTGCGCCGCAAGAAAGCTCTCTATCTGGGACGCCTGCTTTTTCGGATCGTCGTCTGCATACTGAATATCTACCGTATAGCCTTTTGCTTCCAGCCCTTTTTTCATATTCTCCGCATCCAGCTTCCAGCGCTCCACAGACTCCGACGGCATCGAAATCGCGATTGTTTTCGCTGTATCCGTTGTACTGCCGCCCTGTGCTCCCGCATCCGGCGCGCTTGTATCGTCCGTATCGGATTCACTGGAACCTGCATCGGCAGCTGTGTCCGTCTGATCTGTGCCGGATTCCTCAGAACCCGTATCCGGTGCGTCCGGCGTGTTGCCATTGTCCGCAGAATCTTTGGTAGATCCGCATCCAAAGAGCATCGACGCCGACATCAGCGTGCATAATAAAGTACAAAATAATTTCTTTTTCATAGCATCACCCTTATCCTTTCATAAAGTGTAGCAAGCGAAAGCCGCTGTCAAAGGCCTGGTATTGTTCTTATTCTATTCGTTTCTATTCGCTTTGTCAACTTATTTATCTGAGAGGAAACGGGAAAATGATCCCCCTCTGCCTGCATCCAAGCCTGCAAAGGGGGTATTAAAATCGTCCTGTTACGTTGTCTTTAATATAAAATGCCCAATCAAATCATCCAATACAAGCGACTGTGAGGACAACTCCTCGCTCGTAGCCGCGGCTTCCTCCGCGGTCGCGGCATTGCTCTGCACGACTTCTGAGATTTTGTTGACGCCAATCTCCGCCTGGCGCATTGCTTCTGCCTGGTCCTCCACCATTGTTTTCAGATTCTTGGAAAAATCTGCAATCTGCTTAATCCCGTCTACGACTGCCTGGATCGCGCCGGATGCACGCTCTGCTGCCTGGTTGCCCTGCTCTACTTCAAACAGGGAGCCTTCGATCAGCTTGCGCGTATCTACCGCCGCCTTCGCGCTCTGGTCCGCAAGCTCGCGGATCTGTGACGCTACGACTGCGAACCCGCGCCCGGATTCTCCGGCACGAGCCGCCTCAATCGAAGCATTTAAGGACAGCAGGTTTGTCTGTGACGCAATGGACTCAATCTCGGAAATAATATCCCCGATCCTTGTGGAAGCATCGTTGATCCGCTGCATTGCACCCATTAATGTATTCATTTCCTCACGGCTGTTGTCTGCTTTATCTGCGTAATACTGCGCGCGGGTATATGCTTCGTCCGCGTTCTGCGCACTTTTTTGCATCGTATCTGTAATATCGCTGATCGTCGCATGAAGCTGCTGCACAGCGCCTGCCTGGTCTGTCGCGCCTTCCGCAAGGCTCTGGGAAGCAAGCGCCAGGTCATTTGACCCGGAATTCACCTGGTTCGAGGTCTCTCCAATAGAGCTTAACGTCTCTGTCATCTGGTCGCGCAAGCCCCTCATGGATAAATACATCTTTTCCAGGTCCCCGGTATATTTTTCAGGGAACTGAGACCGTGCCGTATAATCTCCGCCCGCCATCTTGCCGAGCACTTCTTCCATATCAAAAATAATCGCGGTCAGCTTTTCAGATGTATCAATGACATGCCTTCCCATGTCCTCCACTTCATCTCCGGTCGAAATCTCTGGAAATTCCGCGGTCATATCTCCGGCTGCAAACGTCTCCAGGCGTTCCCCAAGCTTTTGCAGCGGTGTCGCGATACTTTTTGCAATCCTCTTGCCAATCTCCATAGAACCAAAAAACGCAAACACAATTGCAGCAAGGATAACCGCGGCAAGCACCCATTTGAGTACAGAAAGCTGCTTTGCGATCCGGTTTCCTTCGGTTACTTTCACAACTAAAAGGCTGTCCAGTTTTTCATAAATACTGTTATAAACGCCGGCAAGCTCGTTTAATGCAAGATCCTGCGCCTGTCTGCACCGTACCCTGTCTGTCGTCGCCCCAAGCTCCATAATCTGCTCATCTAATGTCCAGTAAGTTTTTAGCTCCTCGTTAATCGCTTCGTATGTATTTTTTCCGTCAACAGAGACAATGGTGTCCTTGACGGCTGCAAAGCTTTTTTCAAATGCTTCTTTCTTTTCGCCATGCTGTCTTACAACAGCGTCAATCGCTTCCTGCTGGTCGTATCCAATCGCTGCACGCAGCGACGACCTCAAATCCGCAAATTCAAACATTGCTTTTCCGATATCCCCCTGCGCAAATCCAAAATTATGCAACGCATAAGAATATCTCCCGGATATCACCATAACCGCAATCAGTGCAATAACTGCCGCAAGCGCTGTAATCGATGTTACATTAAAAAAAGCCCGGACGAGCCTTTTTTCGATTTTCTCTTTTTTCAACATGACTCATATTCTCCTATTCGCAAATTTTTTGTGAAACATCCGGCATACCTTTCCGGCGAAGGAATGCTATTTGTATTACACATACGTTAAAGAACATACTGGTTCTTTTGCAATTATATTCTGTAACCTGAGACCAATCATTCTATTAATCGTGACAATAGCAATACCCCCTCCCCTCAAATTTCGCGCAACAGAATAAATATAATTTTATATTAACATAAAAACGAGGATTTGCAAGAGAATTTCCAAATAATTTGACAATTATTGCAACTATTTCCTGTTATTTTTGCGAACCTTTGTTCTTTTTTTTATATTCTAGTATTTTAATATGAAATGTACATGAAATTTGCATTTTTTTCCAAAAAAAACTTTACCAGCCGATCCTGTACTTCTGTAAAGATACATCAGCAAAATTTCAAAAAGATACCCATTGCCGGCCTGCTCACCGAAGTATATCTCCATTTCGCTTGTTATCCATAGAAATATCAAGATCAGTCTGGTAAAGTTCCATTGTTAATTATTAATCAGCTTGCTGTCTTCGTCATTCCAGCTATACAGCTTTCTGACTTCCTTGCCGACTTCTTCTGAAAAATGCTCCGCTGCTTTTTTGCGCATCATCTTAAAGTGTACCTGGCGTCCCGCAGGCGACATATCCAGCAGGAATTCCTTTGCGAAGGAGCCGTCCTGGATATCGGAAAGGATTTTCTTCATCGTTGCCTTTGTTTCTTCTGTAATGATCTTTGGCCCTGTAACATAATCACCATATTCTGCGGTATTGGAAATGGAATAGCGCATTCCTTCAAAGCCGGACTGGTAAATTAAGTCTACGATCAGCTTCATTTCATGAATACATTCAAAATATGCGTTTCTCGGGTCATAACCAGCTTCGCACAGCGTCTCAAAGCCCGCCTGCATCAGCGCGCATACGCCGCCGCAAAGCACTGCCTGCTCGCCGAATAAGTCTGTCTCCGTCTCAACACGGAACGTCGTCTCCAAGACACCCGCTCTCGCACCGCCGATACCAAGTGCATAAGCAAGCGCTAAGTCAAGCGCTTTGCCTGTGGCATCCTGCTCTACTGCTACAAGGCAAGGAACGCCTTTGCCTTCCTGATATTCAGAGCGAACGGTATGTCCCGGCCCCTTTGGAGCGATCATCGTAACGTCTACATCCTTTGGCGGTACGATCGTGCCGTAGTTAATATTAAATCCATGTGCAAACATCAGCATATTGCCTGCTTCCAAGTTCGGCTCGATATCTTTTTTATACATATCCGCCTGTTTTTCGTCATTAATCAGGATCATAATAATGTCGGCAAGCTTTGCGGCTTCTGCTGTATTGTATACTTTAAGCCCCTGGGACTCTGCTTTTGCCTTGGATTTGCTGCCTTCATATAAGCCGATAATCACGTTGCAGCCGGAATCCTTAAGATTCAGCGCATGTGCATGTCCCTGGCTGCCGTAGCCGATAATTGCGATTGTCTTGCCTTCTAATAAGGAAAGGTTGCAATCCTCCTGATAATAAATTTTGTTTGCCATTTTTCTGCCTCCTAAATTATTCAAAATATGTAACATCGGAAGAACCTCTGGTTAAGCCAGTTATTCCGGTTCTAGCTAATTCAAGAATCTCAAAGCCGGATACAAGGTCTAAAAAAGCACTCAGCTTGTCCTGGTTTCCGGTCAGTTCGATCACCATAGAATCTCTCGTAACATCTACGACCTTGCCGCGGAAAATCTCAATCACGCTTAAAATCTCCTGGCGGCTTGCTTCCTCTACGCGGAGCTTGACTAAGATCAGCTCTCTGGTCACAGAGCTTCCGGCTTCCAGCTTTTTAATGTCCAGCACATCCTCCAGCTTGGCTAACTGGTTTTCGATCTGCTCTAAGATCAGCTTGTCCCCGCTTGAGACGATCGTAATGCGCGTGTAGCGCGGATCTGCGGTCACCCCGGCTGAAATGCTGTCGATGTTGTAGCCGCGCCTGCTGAATAAGCCGGATACGTGGCTTAGGACACTGGAAGTATTTTCTACGATTAATGATAATGCCTGTTTTCTCATTGTGAAACCATCCTTTTTGTGGATTTTTCTGATCTATCTATTCACACATGTTATATTCTAGCACATTCATTGGGAATGTCAATAAATTTTCGGAGTTTTTGGGGAGGATTCGATTTTTTGGGGAGAGATGGGGGGGACGCTGGGAGAGGGGATGGGCACGCCCGGGCTGCGTCCGTTCCAGAAGGTTAACAAGCCCTAGGCATCCTGCGGTTACGCTGTGGCACCGTCCGGGCGCGGCACCTAGT
>CAMUPC010000191.1 GCA_947090545.1 uncultured Eubacterium sp.
ATTTTGGAACCGGAACAGGAAGCAAGCCCCGCGCCCCTTCCTCCAGCGTCCTTGTCTCAAAAAAATACAACACTTGACCGAAACCATCACTTTTTTAATTCATTCACATTAGCATATACCACACCGGAAGAAATTGTCTAACCCGCCAACTAAATACAGGATCTATTCCCTCGATCTGTTCATGCATTTATTCTGATGTTTTGCTGATTAGATTTGGAAATTTTGCAGATTTATGGTATGATTATGGAAAGTCTTTGAAAGGTGCCGTCTGGCTGGCGACAAGTCAAAGCAATGAACTTTTATGCAGCAGGGCATACCTCTGAAACATGGAGAACAAACAGGAAAAGTGAGGGCAGCTATGACACCGATAGAAAATGCACATAGACCAAGAGACAGTTTTTACAGCCAGATTTTTAAGCTGGTGCTTCCCATTATCATACAGAACCTGCTGAGCGCCGCGGTCAGCTCGGCGGATGTGGTGATGCTCAATTATGTTGGGCAGTCGTCGATCTCGGCTGTGTCGCTGGCGTCGCAGTATGCCAGTGTGCTGTTTATGGTTTTTTATGGGCTTGGCACAGGTGCAACGATGCTGTGCGCGCAGTATTACGGAAAAGGGGATATGCACGCGATTCAGGTGATAGAGGGGATTGCTCTGCGGTTTTCGTTGGGGATTTCTGCGCTGTTTGCGGGTGCAGCGTTTTTTCTGCCAAAGCAGATGATGTGCGTGTTTACAAATGACCGGGAACTGATTGCGGTTGGGACGTCGTATTTGCGGTGTATGAGCGTCTGTTATCTGTGCTGGGGAATTACGGAAGTCTATTTGGCAGTGCTTCGCAGTGTCGGCAGGGTAGTGGCCAGTACGGTGATGAATGTGCTGGCATTTTCTTTGAATGTCGTGCTGAATGCGGTATTTATTTTTGGGCTGTTTGGGGCGCCGAAGCTGGGAGCGACCGGAGTGGCGGCTGCAACGTCCCTGTCCCGTATGATCGAGCTGGCGGCATGTTTTGGAGTCTCGTTTTGCAGCCGTGATATCAAGCTGGATATGCGGTATTTGTTTGTCCGGCACAAAGTGCTGTTTTCCGATTTTGTCCGGCTTTCGCTTCCGGCGCTTGGCAATGATATAAGCTGGAGCCTGGCGTTTTCGATGTATTCGGTTATTATCGGGCATTTGGGGACGGACGCGGTGGCAGCAAATTCGTTTGTGATTGTCGTGCGCAATTTTGGGACGATCCTGTGCTTTGGAATGGCAAGCGCGGGAGGGATTCTGCTTGGAAAGATCATTGGAGAGAATCATCTGAAAGAAGCGCGTGACGGTGCGAAAAAGCTGATGAAGCTTACGGTGATTACGGGTGCGGCTGGCGGGCTGATTATTTTAGCGGCGTCGCCGATGGTATTAAGCTATGCGCAGCTCACGGAGCAGGCAATGTATTATCTGAAATATATGCTGCTTATTAATACCTATTATGTAATGGGCGCTGCTGTAAATACGACGCTGATCGCAGGTGTGTTTCGTGCCGGAGGGGACAGCCGTTTTGGATTTATCTGCGATACGATTGATATGTGGGTGTATGCGGTGCCGCTTGGATTTTTTGCGGCGTTTGTGCTGGAGCTTCCGGTGATGTGGGTCTATTTTCTGATCTGTACGGATGAATTTGTCAAATGGCCGTGGGTGATCCGGCATTACCGAAGCGGGAAATGGCTGAACAATATTACAAGGGATGATTTGTTTTTGCAAAAGAAAGGGGAGACGTAAGCGGATGGATTTACAGACAATGTATTATGAAGTAGTGAGTATTGACGGTGATTATGCCAATCTTAAGAGGATTGACCTTGAGAGCGAAGAGCTTAAGCTGGTTGCGCGGGCGCTGCTGCCGGAGGATATTGTGGAGGGAAGCAGGCTGAAATATGAGATGTTGCAGTATGAGCTGGAATAGATGATTTATAATGGATTCTGTGAAACGCCCTTATGCTGAAACGTTATCTTCTTTTCGGAAAGAGGATTATATTGGCAAAAAATGGTTATGATAACAACAGCGGAATACAGGCAGCTTGTTTGAGCAGCTTGGCTGACATATTCTAACTATTTTATGCAGGGGGAATCAATCATCTATGAAAGCTTTTTTCAAAAAATACCAGACAATAGCAGAGACAGTTTTTTTATTATTGATCCTGGCTGGCGGATGCCTGTGGAAATATCAGGAATGGAAGTTGCAGCAAGTGCAGCAGGAGATTGCGCAGAAGGTCTTTCGTTTCCATGTGCGTGCCAACAGCGACAGCAGGGAGGACCAGGCGTTAAAGCTGAAAGTGCGTGACGCAGTAGGAACGATGATGCAGCAGGTATTAGAAGGTGTGGACGATGTAGCGGAGTGCAGCCGGATTGTGGAGGCAAACCTGGCGGCGGTGGCTGATACGGCGCAGCGGACAGTGTATCAGGAGGGGTATCCATATCCTGTGTCTGCACAGGTCGAGACGGCGCAGTTTCCGCAGAAAGCGTATGGAAACTATATTTTTCCCGCTGGGGAGTATCAGGCGCTGAATGTGGTGATCGGGAGCGGGAAGGGACGCAATTGGTGGTGCGTGATGTATCCGAATTTGTGTTTTCACGATGCAGTGTACGAGGTTGTGGACGACGAAGCGGAAAAGACGTTGCAGCGGGTGTTGTCTGAGGATGAGTACGATGCGGTCTTAAAAAGCGGAGAGTATCGGATTCGTTTTAAATATCTGGATTTTTTAAATCGTTTTTTGGAGGAATAACAGGTTATGAGCAAAAGAGTGGCAATTACCGGGATTACAGGTTCGATTGGAATGGCGTTGCTGGAAAAATACGTAAAAGAGGGTTACGAGGTACTGGCAATCTGTCGGAAGGGTTCTGACAGGAACAGGCAGATTGCGCCGCATCCGAATGTGCTCGTTGCAGAGACGGACCTGCGTGAGCTTGCTTCTTTTAAGCTTCCTGATGACAAGCCGTGCGAAACGTTTTATCATTTTGCATGGGGCGGTACGTTTGGGGCGGACAGAGAGGATTATGATTTGCAGGTACAAAATATTATGGGAACGCTGGATGCGGCAAGGCTGGCGGCGCGGCTTGGATGCCGGACGTTTGTCGGGGCAGGCTCGCAGGCGGAGTATGGGCGGATAGACGAGACGCTGCGCCCGGATACGCCTGTGTCGCCGGAAAGCGGATATGGGATCGCGAAGCTCTGTGCCGGGCAGATGAGCCGCAGGGAGTGTGAAAAGCTGGGGCTCAGCCATGTATGGGTGCGTGTGCTCAGTGTCTATGGGCCTTATGATGGGGCGGGGACGATGGTCAGTACGACGCTGCGCAAAATGCTGCGCGGCGAGGAGACGGTGTTTACGCCGGGAGAGCAGCTTTGGGACTTTTTGTACAGTAAGGATGCGGCGGACGCGCTGTTTCGGGTCGGGCAGCATCCGGTGCATGGCAGCATTTATTGCCTGGGAAGCGGGAAGGCGCTGCCGCTGCGGGAATATATTTTAAAGATGAAGGAGCTGACAGGGTGCAGTGCGCCGGTAAAGTTTGGGGAGGTTCCTTACAGCCCGAAACAGGTGATGCATTTGTGCGCGGATATCAGCAGTTTGACGGAGGATACGGGATTTGTGCCGCGGACGGATTTTGAGAGGGGGATTCGGGAGACGATTGCGTGGATGCGCGGGTTATCATAAGATAGGTACTGTAAAAAGGCGTTTGTCTATCAGATATCCAGACAAACGCCTTTTTATTTATTTTTTCGATACGTAATTATCATAGATTCTGCAATCTTTTGCCAGCGCGCATACAGCATCTTTCTTACATTCTCCGTCAGTGCCTGCACGATCCAGATCCACATCCCGTAAAATAATATGATAAAGATGGGCGCCTTTTGCATATCCAAACAGTCCGGCCAGCTTTGCATGGGAATCAGCCATTGTAAGTCCGCTGATTTCGTATCCGTTTCCGTTATAGCTGCCGGTAAATGGCTGCGCCATTGTTCCGATCGGCTGCCATTCATCTGAAGATAACGATATGTCCGCCTGCTGCATATAATTTTTGTCCCATCCAAACTGCCCTGCTGCAATCGCCCTTAACTGTTCTTCTGAAAATACAAGATAATATGTTTTTCCACGAAGGGTTAAGGTTTCCATTTCAACCCGTCCGTCATTGACAGCTTCTGCATTTGGCGTGGGAGCTTTCTTTATGCCGGGCGAGCCGGAGATCATCAATGTCATCATAACAGCAAAAATTGAAAATACGCTTTTCATTACATTCACCTTCCGTTTCCGATATTAAGATTACAGACATTTGCCACACACGGCGCCACGTTTACCCCACAAGCAACTACGCCGCAACTGTTATTTATTCCACACATGCCAACTCTTGAAGAATCCCTAATATTTACTAAAAATTCCATATGATCAGTCTCCTTTGTTGATTTTATTACAATTATAGTTTGTTATCATCAGTCACAAAGAATCACATCCACCTGTAAAGAAGTTATGCTTATAAGATAACACGAAACAGTTTTCCAGATATTTTTAGAAATTGCTAAAATAAATTTGATTCAAAAGGAGTTTCGCAATTACCTGGCAAAAAGGCCTGCATTACTCCAAATTTCATTAAGTTACGTAAATGTCCAATATTAATGCGGGCAGGATTTATGAGTTATAACATCCTTTAATTCCCCTACTTACCTTTGACAGATTTTGCAATTTCTTCATATGAAAAAGGTGTTTTGGCATTCCATAACAGCTCCATAATCTGCCAGGCTGTTCTATCCAGCCCATATCTGCCACTCATTAAATACCCTTTTTCCATTACCTGCATATCATCATGTCCTTCTATACGGTAAGTTGAATTTACTTTTTATTAGATTATATTAATTTTTTATAATACAACAAGGATTGTATACCAATTTAAAAAATTTGTCAAGTACTATTTTTATTTGTGTAATTTGGTTTTTTCTATTTACAACCAATGTCATTAACTTATGCCTTTCACAACCAGATTCTGTGTCTGGCGAAACGGATTTGTTTGATGAATTATGCTCTAAAAGCACATCAGAGAGGTGCTTTAACAGCTATAAAATCTAGTGTTGTTCAATCCCTTAGTTGATTCAGTATAGAAAAGATTCAGATAACAAAGAAAGCAGCCATACTGAAACCTCAGCAATATTCTTGACAAACAACTGCTATATAGTATCATATATTTATACATTTTTACTTTAGAGAGGGATTTGGTGCCTTTTGCGGAAAGGCGGATGAATAAGAATGAACAAGCAGGCAATTTTAATAGCATCCCCAGGAACAAGCGTCCCGGACATCCAGAACTCTGCGCTTACATGCATCAAACGAACTATTTCTGTACAGTTCCCGGGCTGTGAGATTCGGGAGGCATTTACAAGTACCAGAATCATAGAAAGATTAAAGGAAGCATCCGGCATGGAAGTGGATTCTGTGAATCAGGCGTTAGAAAAAGCCGCGGCAGAAGGCGTCCGCCGTCTTGCCGTCTTGCCGCTGCACTTGACGTATGGGCGTGAATATGCAAAGCTGGTGAGCGCGTTTCAGGAACAGGAACGGCTTTTTGCGCAGGCGTGGCTTGGGACACCGCTGCTTTCTGGTGAAGCGGATGTTGCGGCAGTGGCCAAGGCAGTTGTACAGCGTACGGCAGCGTTTGACGACGGCAGGACGGCGGCGTGTCTGGTCGGGCATGGCAGCGGCGAGCTGCGGGCGGCGGATGCAGAGGATTGTTATACACGGGTGCAGAAAAAGCTGGCGCAGGCTGGATATGGGAATTATTTCGTTGGCGTACTGAAAGGGAAGCCGTCTTTGGAGGAGCTGCGAAGTTTTTTGCAAAAGAACAGCAAGTACCAAAGGGTTGTTCTTCTGCCGTTGATGGTAGAGGCTGGCAGCCACGCGAGATGGGATATCGCCGGAGAGCAGGAGGCATCCTGGAAGCGGGTCCTGGAACGGGAAGGGTATGAGACAGTCTGTATCTTAGAAGGGCTTGGGCAGCTTGGGCAGGTGCAAAAGCTCTATGTGGAGCATGTGAGATTCCAAAGAAGGGGTGTAGAATGGCGAAAATACTAATTGCAGAGGACAGCCGGGATTATTCGGAGCTATTGGTGAATTTTTTGGAAAGTGCGGGTTATGAAGTAACGGCGGTGCGGGATGGGGTACATGCGGTGCTGGCGGCTAAGCAGCGTGCATTTGACTTGGTTTTGCTGGACCTGATGCTGCCGAAGATGGATGGCTATGAGGCTTGTGCGAGGATTCGGGAAAACGGGGATGTTCCGGTGATGATGCTGACGGCGCTTGGCAGTGAGAAGCATCAGATGCGGGGATATCAGATGCAGATTGATGAGTTTATTACGAAGCCGGTGTCGATGCCGCTGCTGCTTCAAAAGGTGGAAGCGGTTTTGCGCAGGACAATGAAACAGGATCAAAAGAAATGCCAAAAGCTTTGCTTTGAAGATCTCGTAATGGATGTAAGGATGCATAAGGTCACGGCTGCGGGGGAGACAGTGGAGCTTACGCTGCGGGAATTTGAGATTTTGCATGAGCTGATGCGGCATGGCGGAGAGGTCGTTACAAGAAAAACGCTGGTGGAAAAGCTGTGGGGATATGACGGCTGCGATGAGACGCGGATAGTGGATACGCATATCAAAAATCTGCGCAAAAAGCTGGCGGGCTGTGACTATATCGATACGGTGCGCGGAGTGGGATATCAGTTGAAACATACGGATGGAAAAGCGGAATGAGGAAAAAGCTGACGAAAAAAACATGTTTGCTGCTGATGGCGCTTTCTTTGGCAGTCTGCCTGCTTTGTTACGGCTGTATCTGGTTCTTTCTGCCGTATGCGGGGCAAAGGCGGGCGTACAGTAAGCTGGAGCAAAGGACACAGGAGCTGGTACATAAGCTGCGGCTGACAGGACAGGGGCAGAGCGAGGAGTTATTTTTAGATTTTATTCGTGAGACAGGGGCGAAGCTGCTGCTTAAAAATGACCAGGGACAGTGCATTTCATTGTTTACATTTGAGCAAATAGAGACGGATGCGGAGCAGGAAACAGCCGAAGCTATCCGGTATCCGTTCAAATTTGCAGATACGAAGGAAGAGTATTTGCTGACGGTGCATGATCTGCCGGTGCGCGCAGATGAAATAAGAAATGCGATTTGCCTAAGCCTGCCTTTGGTTGTTGGGGCCGCGGTGCTTCTGTCGTTTGGGAGCGCGTGGTTTCTTTCCTTTTACGCAACACGTCCGATTGTACGTATGAACCATATTGCAGGGAAGATGGCGGAGCTGGATTTTAGCTGGTACTGCCCGGATGTGCGCGACGATGAGATCGGGATGCTGGCAAGAAGCATTAATGAGCTGTCAGATAAACTGCATGACGCGCTTTTAAAGCTGCGCCAGAAAAATACAAGGCTGGAAGATGAGATCCAGATTGAAAGAGAACGGGAACGCAGAAGGATGCTGTTTTTTTCGGGGATCTCCCATGAACTGAAAACACCGATTGCGATTGTAATTGGGCAGCTTGAGGGGATGCAGGCGGGAGTCGGCGTTTACAAAGACAGAGACAAGTATCTTGCAAGAAGCGCTGAGATCCTACAGTCGCTGCATGTGTTTATCAAAGAAATCCTGCTCGTTTCTCAAATAGATCTTGCCGGAGGGAATGCGGCAAAGCCCGTTGACATTTCCAGGCTGTTACGGGAGATGCTTGCCGAATATGAGGGATACGCAGAGTTTTTGTCAGTTGCTGTCAGCGGGGAGCTTACGGACGGATTGTATGTAGCTGGGGATGAAATGCTGTTTCAAAAGGCAGTTGGAAATATTATCGGAAACGCAGTCGGGCATTCCCCGCCGCAGGCGTCTGTCAGGGTGGAGCTTGCGGCAAAGGAGGGCAGAGTCCGGCTTGCGGTAACGAATACGCCGGCGCATATTGCGAGCGAGCATCTGCCGCATCTTTTTGAAGCTTTTTACCGAGTGGAGGATGGGACGGAACAGGGAAGCGGGTTGGGGTTGTATATGACCAGGCTGATTTTGGAGACGTATCAGGTTGCGCATACGATTGAGAATACGGGGGATGGTGTTCGGTTTATGGCGTTTTTCCGGGAGGTTTAGGGGGGATCGAATTTTTTTGGTTTTGTGTTTGTGGGGACGCTGGGAGAGGGGATTGGCACGCCCTGGCTGCGTCCGTTCCAGAAGGCTAAGAATCCCTAAGCATCCTGCGGTTACGTTGTGGCTCCGTCCGGGCGCGGCACCTAGTTCGCCCTGGCTTGCAGCCAGCAGCTA
>CAMUPC010000192.1 GCA_947090545.1 uncultured Eubacterium sp.
CGCAGGATGCTTAGCGCTTCTTAACCTTCTGGAACGGACGCAGCCAGGGCGTGCCCATCCCCTCTCCCAGCGTCCGTGTATCAAAAATGTAACCCTCAACCAAAACGGTTACTATTCTGTCTGATCCAGGCTAGGAATCATTCCGCTTGCTTTTGCGTCAGCGTGCAGATCCAGGCTGTGTGACCCCATAAGCTTTCGCAAGGTATATAATCTGCCTCGCCCAGTTTGCATGGGTTTTTTGCTCATTCATACGCTCCCGCGCAGGATTGGCGGACACGGCAAAAGGCGAACTGCCGTCCCACTCCAGGATGCTGCGGGCGTCGTCATAGTCTTTTTGCGAGACGCAGTAGGCTTCGTTGACAACCGGGATCTGGTTTGGATGGATCACGGTCTTTCCGATAAATCCGCACAATTTGTCGTCGGCAAGCTCTTTGATTAGCCCTTCCTTCCAGCCATCGCCGCTGTAATATTCCCATACCGCGCCGGAAACGACGTAGTCCGTGCCGTAAACAGCGAGAATATCAGAAAAAATATCAGCGACCGGGCGGATACGGTGGATGGATTCATCTGCATGGCGCCGGAATGAATACAAATGGCACAGGTCATTGCCGCCGACGCGGATATTCAGCACAAGCTCTTCCACTTGGGAGAGTTTTTCTTTGAGTGTATAGAGGATCTCACAGCGTCTGCGCAGGTCTGTAAGGCACGCACTTTCATAAATCGGCATCAGGTACAGCTTTCTGGCGAGCTGTTCGTTTGCGGATATCATTTGCTGTATGTAGGCATCTGCGTTTTCCGGGGTAAATTTGGGTAGAATAAATCCGCTTACTAATGCAGCGCTGTCTCCCAGCAGGCGAAGTACCCGACGGATCTGGCCGGGACAGCGCACGCGGATAAAGATGTTCGGGATGTAGAACGAGGTATGCTCCGCGGCGCGGCGGATCTGGCGGAGGGAGGCGGCGAGGCAGTGTTCGGCTTCTTCCACATGCGAATCGCCGATCGTGTCCTCCAGGCAGAGGGCGAGAGAAAAGCGGCTGCCGAATTTCTGCCCGATAATGGAAGGGGCAATCGTCTCCCGGTTTGCGGGGCAGTATAAAAGTGCGCCTACGCTGTAGTAGATCGATGCATTTTTCATAGAATACTCCTTTTGCGTTACTGTTCACTGGGATTGGCAGTGAAGAGGTTTGTATTTTAGTATAGCCATTGTTTGGATATTATGCAACAAGGGAACGTTTGTTTGGCTTGGCGTTTGATTATGATTGACAAGATACTTTTCTAATGATATTCTTTGAGTAGTGATATTTTGATAGAAGAAACGGTATATTTAGCTGAAATAGTTACCATTATGGTTTATCCAGGTTAGGAGAAAAAATGCCGAAGGTATCAGAACATCCTCAAAAAAGCAGGATTGTGACAGAGAGGAGTATGTGATATGGCAAAGTATGTTTACCCGGCAATTTTTGTACCAGAGGAAAATGGGATGTATTCAGTATTTTTTCCAAATATAGAAGGCTGTACAACATGTGGGAATGATCTTTCACATGCAATTGAAATGGCGGCTGAAGATGATGCTTTTGTAACCTATATTCCAGCGGATACATTTGAATACCGTAAAAAGTTTTACAATCAAGCTGTGAAGAAAACACTTTCTATTCCAGGATGGCTGGATGAGATTGCGACGGCTGCGGGTGTTAATTTTTCACAGGTGCTGTAAGATGCACTAAAACAGCAGCTTAACATTATTTAAACCAAGGATTGGAAAAATGATAAAGTACAGGTATCATAATATAGAAGTAAATTCTGTTGAAGGCTTCGCCCGCATCCGGGGCAGCGTCCGCAACGGCATCCGGGATGTCTGCTTTGTACGGATGCTCGGCAGGAGCGCGGATCTTGACAGGCAGGTGCTTGCGATGGATGAGGAGCTAAACCGCCAGATGCAGGCAGGAAGGCTTTTTTACCGCAGGATCGGCAGCCTGCCTGGATTATTGGCGCAGGAAGAGGTTGCCTATTATACGGGGTGCTATGAATCGTGGGTAAAGGCGCCGCGGGAAGGGATACGGATAAAAGGAGCAGGTACGGCGCTTGCAGCGCGGTTGGGTGCTGCGTGTACGTCTGTATTGCAGTATTACCAGCATGTGAAAGCGGCTGTGACGGAGTCGATGCGAAAAAACCTTGCCGTCAAGCTGCTTTACTGGCTGGATTCGGTCTGCGGCGCGCCTGCGCGGTGGAGCGAAGCAGAATGCAGGAAAATAGTGGCGCAAAATGTGTGCCGGGAACAGGAATATTTGTTTTATTATTTTCTGACGCTTATAGGATGCGACGTCCTGCTGCTGCAAAGTGCGGGCGACTCGTTGAAGGAAGCTTTAAAAAGCCTGTCGAAAGAAGTACGTATCGGGGAATTTAGTACGATCGAGATTCCGCAGGCGGAAGTAAGCGCGGGTGCGCAGGCACAGGGAAGGATTGTCGTTAAGATACCGCAGCGTCACAGGAAACAGCGTACGGCGTCAGGGCTTGCACAGCCGCGTCTGGAAAAGAGCTTTGAAGAGCTGGCGGCGCTTGCTTCTTCGATTGTGCTGATCTTAGTCCACGATCCGAACGGTGAGGTGATCTCCACAGGCTCCGGCATTATGGTTGCGGACGGCGGGTATATCCTGACAAATGACCATGTGGTAAGGGGCGGGTATTCATATGCGGTACGGATTGAAAATGATGATCAGGTATACCAGACTGATGAGCTGATCAAATACAATCCGCTGCTGGACCTGGCTCTGCTGCGGATTCCGCGGCGCCTTGCGCCGATTCCGATTTATAATGGCGCGAAAGCATTGGCGCGCGGCCAGGCGGTTGCGGCGATCGGCAGCCCGCTCGGTTTGTTTAACTCGATTTCGGACGGTATTATATCCGGGTTTCGTACGATCGACGGGGTGGATATGATCCAGTTTACGGCGCCGATTTCCCACGGAAGTTCCGGGGGCGCTGTGTTAAATATGTATGGGGAGGTTATCGGGATCAGTACGGCGGGGTTTGACCGGGGACAGAATATCAACCTTGCCGTTGGGTATGAAAGCATCCGCCTGTTTTTGCAGGGGTTTCTTGGTACATAAGGACGGATAATCAGAATGTGAATGAAGGTGGCAGTGAATGTTCCAGCATAAAAAGATTCAAAATCTGAATGACTTTTTTAAAAAACAAAGCGAACGTGAAAGCACAGGGGTCTATTTTTACAGGATCAACGGCTATTCGGAGGAAATCGGTGCTTTTATCCGCGCGTATTACGAGGCGGCACGCAAAAACGGTGTGGTCATCGAAGGGAAGCTGCAAAATCCTGATGAAAAGAACCTGGCTTATTACCAGGAAGTGATGGGTATGGATTTTATGCTCAGCACCGGGTTTATCGGCATGAACCTGAAAAAATGGCTGCCCAGGATGAATGACGGACAGCGGGAAAATGTGGCGCTTAGCCTGTATGATGCGTTGTTTTTGCTGCAAAAAGAGGGCAAGACCGAGCATATGCTAAAAAATGCTTATATTAAATGCATGTGCTGGCTGTATTATCGGTTTGAGCGTATCGTAAACCAGTTAGGGGAAAACCAGCTTCCCAAGATCCTGTATGAAGGCACAGTCAGCCAGTATGAGCTGATGATCCTGTCGATTTTGTCCAATGCGGGCTGTGACGTCGTACTGATACAGTATGGCGGGGACGCGGCTTATTTAAAGCTGGATGCGCTGTCACAGCGTTCGCATGAGCTAAAGCTGCCTGGGATGCAGGCGTTTCCGCCAGGGTTTTGCTTAAAGCAGGTGCGGGAACAGATGCAGGAAGCGGCGAACCGGGAAAGGCTGTACGGGATACTGCCGAAGCGCCAGGGCTGTACGAATGCGTGGATGGACGGCGATGTGCTGGCGGATCTTAAAAAAAGCCCGGCACAGCGCGGAGATGATGCAAAGCTTTTTTATAACGGTTTTTGCAGAATCAATGGCGTCGAAGAGAAGCTGACATACGCAAAGGATCTGTATGAGTTCCAGTTGGCGTTAAAAAACAGCGGGCGCAGGATGGTTATTGTAAACGAGAGCCTGGGGCGCCCTGCCATGGAGGAGATCGCCGCAGTCCACAGAAACCATTATACAAAGCCGGAACAGTTGATCCAGGATTTATCATCGAATATCAATATGCGCGATACGTCCAGTGTGGAGTTGCAGCGTATGATGGTGCGCGCTTTTGTGGATGTGATGCTGGCGCAGACAGAGCAGATGGGGCGGGAGCTGAATCTGAACAAACTGACGAATCAGGCGGTCTGTTTGCTGTGCTTTTTAAAACGGTACGAGGGAAGGCTGTTTGGCGGCTGGAAGGAGACAGATATTCCCTGCTTTGTCTATCTGGGCGGGTGCCAGGAAGAAAGTGAGGCGTTGTTTTTCCGGTTTCTGGCAAGGCTTCCGGCCGATGTGCTGATTCTGTGCCCCGACCTTACGCGGCGCTGCTGCATGAAAGATAAGCTGCTCTATGAAGTGAATTATACGCAGTCGATGCAGCTTGCGGCATTCCCGGAAGAAAATACGGATGTCGCAATCGGCACGGCGGCATATCACGCGGAGCGGGAGCTGGATACGCTGCTGTACCAGGACAGCGGCATGTACCGGGAGAAGCAGTATGAAAAGGCGAATACCGTCATTTTGCAGACGATGTATGAAGAGATCGGTATTCTCTGGAAGGAAGAGGTTAAATACAGGCCGAGCTTTACAACGGCAAAGGACGAAGTGCATATCCCGGTCATCTTTGCGAAAGTATCCGGCGTCAAGGACGGGCTGGTACAGCCGTACTGGAGGTTTGTCAAGGAGCTTGTGACCGAGGATACGTTTGTAATAAAATCGGCGCCGTTTATAGAACCAGGCGCGCCGAACCCGATGCGCGCTTATGCGGCAGAGTTTTATAAAAACGGCAGGCTGTTAAGGGATAAGATCAAATCACACCCCAGCTACCCATATGGCTATGTAAGAGAAGAAATCCAGGATTATATCCTCGATAAGCTAAAGCTGCTGATCGACCAGAAGGTAATCCGCGGGACATTTCAAAACGGGACGGAATATGCAGTGATCGCAACCGTGCTGAATCTGCCGAAGGAGATTGTAAGGCTGATCCAGAAGTTCGATTTTACGAAAAAAAATCCGAAGCTTGTTTACATCCATACAACTGAAGCGATGATTTCCCTGGAGGATACGATCTTGACGGCATTTTTAAACCGGATCGGATTTGACATCGTCTTTTTTGTGCCGACGGGCTATCAGAATGTGGAAAAGTATTTTAACCGCAAAATCATGGAGGAACACCAAATCGGAGAGTATCTGTATGACCTGCATGTGCCGAATCTGGAAGGCGCGTTGCAGCGTACAAAGATCTCATGGCGCGACAAGCTGTTTAAACGAAAATAAAAAGGCAAACAAAAGTAACAAGAGGATATAAGAATGGGCAACAAAGGGATTCAAAAATAAGGAGAGGATCACGAAATGGGATTAGATTTTACCAAGACAGAACCGGTGCAGGCAGCAGCGGCAGACACCAAAAATGAAATTGAGGTTGTGCAGCAGTACGATATCGTGTCGGACAGGGAGCAGATGAACGCCGCGCTGACAGGCTCTAAAGAAGTAGACGATTTAACGAGCACCATCGAGGTGCATAACCTGGAAACGATCGTGTCGTTTGGGGCAGAAGTAGCGGAGGAGATCTCCAAGGCATCGGACGTCGTATTAAACAGTATGAGCATGTCACAGGTGGATGACTCCAGCCAGATGTTAAATACGCTTGCAAAGATTATGGACAAATTTGACATTGATGAGATCCAGGAAAATCCAGGCCGTTTTAAAAAGCTGTTCGGGAACATGCGCAAGCAGTTGGAAAAAATTCTGGACAAATACCATACGATGGGCGATGAGGTAGATAAGATCTACGTACAGCTAAAGCAGTATGAGTCGGAAATCAAGCAGTCCAACCGCAGCCTGAACCAGATGTTTGAGGCGAACGTAAACTATTACCATGAACTGGTGCGCTATATCCTCGCCGGAGAGCAGGGCTGCCAGGAACTAAAGGCATATATCGCGCAGAGGGAAGCAGATATGGCGTCAAGCGGCGATACATCGATCCAGTTTGAGCTGACGAGCTTAAACCAGGCGCTGATGATGCTGGAGCAGCGCACGCAGGACTTACGGACAGCCGAAAGCGTAGCAATGCAGTCCATTCCGATGATTAAAACGATGGAGTTCAGCAATATGAACCTCGTGCGCAAAATCAATTCGGCGTTTATCATTACGCTACCGGTATTCAAGCAGGCACTTGCACAGGCAATTATGCTAAAACGGCAGCGGGTACAGGCAGAAGCGATGTCAGCGCTCGACCAAAAAACAAATGAACTGCTGGTGAAAAACGCACGCAACACAGTAGAACAGTCCAAGTATACAGCGCAGCTTGCATCCGGCAGCTCCATTAAAATCGAAACGCTAGAGACGACCTGGAAAACGATTGTCTCTGGCATCGAGGAGACAAGGCAGATTCAGGACCAGGCAAGGAAGCAGCGCGCCGAGGATCAGGCAAGGCTGGAAAATATCAAGAGGGAATTTCAGTCGATGTACCATATGCCAGATAAAAAATAAAAAATCAAAAAAGGAAGGCTTTCTATGGTTTTGTTTTGTACAGATCTTGACCAGACGCTGATCTATTCTTATAAGCATGAGATCGGCAGCCGCAAGCGGTGTGTGGAACTGTATGAGGGGCGCGAAGTGTCCTATATGACGGACAGAACCTACTGCCTTTTATCAGAGCTATCAAAGCACGCCTGCATCGTACCTGTAACAACGAGGTCTGTCGCACAGTATCAAAGGATTCAGCTTGGGATCGAAAGCCGATACGCTCTCGTATGCAACGGCGGAGTACTGCTGTCAGACGGCAGAAACGATCCGGCATGGTATCAAAGATCCTTAGAACTTGCAGAGGGCAGCAGGCAAAAGCTGGCGTTAGCCACCCGGTTTCTGGAACTGGAACAATACCGGACGCTGGAAGTACGGCTGATCGAAGGGCTGTTTGTATTTACCAAATGCAGGAACCCGCAGGACGTGGTAAGGCGGCTGAAAAAGGAGCTGCAAGTACAGGAAGCAGCAGTGCGGGGCGGCCAGGAGCAGTGTCCGTGTGCGGTGGATGTGTTCAGTAACGGAGAGAAGGTGTACGTTGTTCCGGCAAGGCTGAATAAAGGAACGGCTGTAGCGCGGCTCCGGGAGCTTGTGGGTGCAGATCAGGTGTTTGCAGCGGGAGACAGCGCGTTTGACCTGCCGATGCTTGTACAGGCGGACGCTGCTGCGGCTCCTGCGGGGTGCGGGTTTCATAATTTGCCTGGGTATGTGCGGGTAATGGCTGGAAAGGGTGTGTTTTCAGAGGAGATGCTGGGATATGCGTTGGGGGTTTTTGAAAATGGGACGCTGGGAGAGAGGATTGGCACACCCTGCCGGCGTCCGTTCCAGAAGGTTAAGAAGCCCTAGGCATCCTGCGTTTACGCTGAGGCACCGTCCGGGCGCGGCACCTAGTTCGCCCTGGCGTTCCGCCAGCAGCTAAAGGTGCCGCTTGGCTTCGCCCCTGCTGTATCGAGCAGGATGCCAAGGGCTTCTAAACCTTCTTACAAGGACGCCGGCAGGGTGTGCCAATCCTCTCTCCCGGCTGGTTTTCGCAAGCTCTGCCTACGTTGTAGAACAGCCTGTACAGTAAATCGGCGGGTGTATTGGTGAGCCAACGGCTGAGCCACCTCGCAGAAAAGAGAGCCCCGCACCATATGCACTAACATTTCTAAAACTAGCTTATAGAACGGGTTTGGCAGAAATCTGTTTAACGCAGGCATCATTTTTATCCATTCATTTACGTTTTTTAGAATATTCTGAGTAAATGGAAAAGCTGAAAGTCCTTTATTTATCAGCGTTTCAGAAATGTTAGTGCATATGAAGTCCCGCACAGCCGAAGCTGCATCATTACCACAAAAAAACAAAAAGCTGTCAGGAACACGCCTCATACTTGTGTACCGTAATTATTGCAGAACATACGAAAACCAGCCGGGAGAGGGAATTGGCACGCCCTGGCTGCGGCCTTGGAAGAAGGTTTAGAAGCTCTTAGCATCCTGCCCGATACAGCAGGGGCGAAGCCAAGCGGCACCTTTAGCTGCT
>CAMUPC010000193.1 GCA_947090545.1 uncultured Eubacterium sp.
GCTGGCGGAACGCCAGGGCGAACTAGGTGCCGCGCCCGGACGGTGCCACAGCATTTCCGCAGGATGCTTAGGGATTCTTAACCTTCTGGAACGGACGCAGCCAGGGCGTGCCAATCCCCTCTCCCGGCGTCCTTCTTATACCTCCACCTGCTGTCTGCGCAGCAGCATCCACGACACAAAAATCACAACCGCAGACACCGCAACGACTCCCGCCAATATCCCCATTTCCGAAAACCCGAAAACCATATCCACGGCTTTCCGGCACACCCTTAAAAACGCATTGTCCTGCCCGCTCTGTATCCAGTGCCCAAGCCTTGGTATCCCGATAAAGACAACGATCCACAAAATCCAAAAAACCGTAAACGCAGCCTTTCCAACCCGCAGAAACAAGGCGCCAAACAAGCCATTGAGCGCGACAATCGCCAGACATACCGGAAAAATATATTTCCACTGAAACAAAAAGCCAAGATCGTCCTCTACCGGAAATCCTGCGTATGCAATCCGAAAAATCCACTTTTCCAGATGGTAAAATAACGCAGCCGACCAGACTGCTGCAAGATCTATGACTAACGTGGCGCCCAGTATCGCCGGAACTGTACGCCTGCGGGTAGCGCCCAGGCTGACTGCCGTGTTAAAATGCAGCGGCAGGCTGTTCATTCCGGCAAAGTTCATCACAAACATCGGGACAAAAACAGCCATCGCTGTGCCTGCCTGGATTATACTTTGCTTTTCGCCTACCAGATAGACCACAATCCACAGCAGTACCTCGCCGAACAGAAAAAATCCTATTTCCAGTATCGCGTAAATCATAATCTCTTCCCACCGCATATAAAGCTGCCGTTTGATTTCTTTCATAACATGTTCCTCCAATCCGCCATTATGCCCTTACCTCAAATCCTTTCAGCACCCGCCAGCTTACTGCATTCACGGCAATGCTCACCGCAGCGGCAGCGGCTAACAGTATCCACTTCCCATGCCGCACAACGCCTTCTCCAAAATACGATCCGGCAAGATGCATCACGCCCAACAGTTCGGAAATACCTGCCAGTAAGCCAAAGCTTACGGAAGCAATTACAATGATGACTATCATGATAGCATATGCTATTTTTCCCCACCGCATCGCCACCATTCCCATGGTCCTTGCAGCGCTCTCCAGCAGTAAAAATACTGCAAAGATCCATACCGCCTGCGTGATTTTAGCTCCCGTATCAAACCATGCTGCCGTCAGAAAGTAAAATCCTATTCCTTCCAGCATAATCAAAACATCCATCACCATGGTTCCGAAAAACGCGTTTTTGCGCAGGCACCCAAACGCAACCGGCGTCGAATAGCAATATTCATAGGACGACACGCCAATCGTAAACAATACGACCACAGACAGCCAAAGATCTAAGCTCGGCACAGTCTGTAGCATCTTGGCAAAGCTGCTGCCATCGCCGCGGATGATCCATATATAAGCCGCCATTGCAAAGCTGCCCACGGCAATACACAGGACATATAATTCTGCCTGGCGCACAAAATAACGAAGCGCACGCACAAATCCGTTTTCCATCACACTGCCTCCTCTCCGCAAAGCGCCAAAAACAGCTCCTGAAGGCTGATCGGCTGCACCGTGACATCATATCCTTCGGCAAGCGCCTGCCCGGACTCCAGCACAACCGTTACCCCTTTGCTGCGCCCCATCTTTTTCTCATGATAGACAGACAGCCCCGCACACGCCGCGTCCACATCTTCGGCATTGCCGCTGACGTGTATACTGCGCTCCAAAAGCTCCTGTGTATTTTCCTTGCAAAGCACCTCGCCGTCCTTTAAGATCACAACCTCCTCAAATAAATCCGCGGCTTCCTCAATAATATGCGTTGAAATAAGGAACGTTCTCCCGGTCTTTGTATATTCCTCGATTAACAGCCTGTAAAACTGCTCCCTCGCCACGACGTCCAGCCCTGCCACCGGTTCATCCATCATCGTAATGTCCGCCTTGCTCGCCAATGCGACGATTACTGTCACCATGCTCATCATCCCCTTGGAAATCTTGGAGATCCTTTTTTTCACATCCAGATGAAACAGCTCAGTCAGCCGCTTAGCCATCTGATGATCCCAGTTCGGATAAAACACCGACGCAATCCGTAAATATTCCTTAATCTTCATCGTATTCGGCCCAAAGGACGACACCGGGTTTATTTCTCTCGAAAAACAAAGATGGTCCAACGCCTTTTGATTTTCCCAGACCGGCATCCCGTCATACGTAACGCTTCCGCCGGACGCAGGATTTTGTGCGGTCATAATCGACAAAAGCGTTGTCTTTCCAGCACCGTTCCTGCCGATCAGCCCATAGATTTTTCCCTGCTCGATTTCCAGGTTGATATTTTTTAATACATCTGTTTTGTGATATGTTTTCACTATGTTTTCACATTTCAGGCTCATTTGCTCCTCCTTTTTCGTGCCGCCGGATCATCGTAACCAGCTCTTCCTCACTGATGCCAAGGCTTGCCGCCTCCGTCAGCATCGATTTGACAAAATTTTCATAAAATGCATCCCTGCGCTTGTTTTTTACCGCCTGCTTTGCGCCTTGCGCCACAAACATGCCAATCCCCCTTTTCTTATATAAAATCCCTTCATCTACCAGCAGATTCACGCCCTTTGCGGCAGTTGCCGGATTGATTTTATAAAACTTTGCCAGTTCATTCGTGCTCGGCACCTTTTCCTCTTCCAGCAGGACATCCCGCAGGATATCGTTTTCGATCATTTCACTGATTTGTAAATAAATAGACTTTTCCTGATTTAAGATTTCATTCAAACATGTCACCTCGCTTTTGTGCGTGTTGTATGTCTATTGCTTTGTTGGTTATATGGTTCATTACTTGTGTAATTAACCATAGCACCATCTAAGCATTTTGTCAATCCATTTTTTGAAAAAATAAAAAACGAACCGCAGTGTGCATGTCATCCTGCTGGTTCGCTTTTTCTAAATCCGCATTATTTTTTGTCTGACAATTTTATTTCTGAATTTTAGTTCTGTTTAGACAACTGCTTCGATCAATACTTTTCCATCTATCCTTCTCTCAAAGATACCAACCTGTTTCTTTTTATTAAAATTGAAGCTGAGCAAATACCCTCTGTTTTGGCCGTAATCATCCAGATAACCCACAAGCTGCTTTTCCCCGCGGGAATGATATTCATTGCCCCGCCAGATCTTAATCTCCACAACAAACTGTTCCCCGCCGTAATCCACAATCAAATCCGTTCTTCCAAAGCTTCTTGTACGTGCTTCAATATAATAATTTCCAGCTCCATTTATAATCGGGCGCAAATAAAGAAGAAAATATCTCCTTCCCTCTTCTTCTACAAAATTTGTTTTGCAGTTTCCATAAAGTTCACGAAAATGCTTTCCGAATTTTTCCAACACCAAGCGCATATTCAAACGACCGTTCCCTACAAACTGATTTTTGTCCTGAATCGAAGCCTTATAAAACTCACAGCCATGCGCCCCGCCTGCGGACAGAAAATAATCGTACAAAAATGTATCAAATATACGGTTTGCCGGAATCACATCCCCATTCACATTTTTTACAAACCCAAACATCAGCGCCATGCCGACCGCCTGGTCTGCGATACTGTAAGTAATGGTTTTTCCAGTAAACAAAAGGTCCCACAGCATCTGCTTTAACTGCGGATCGCTTTCCAGTTTTCCAATCAGTGATTCAAACAGCGTATTCTTTTCTGAAAGCAGTATTCGTACAGCTTCTAAAAAACCTTCCCTTGTCCATGCCCCGCACAGCTTTTCATCTATCAGCTTGCACAGCCTGGATACCAGATACGGATACCCTGCCGTATACGCATACAGCAGATTCGCGATTGTTTCTGTGTCCATCCCCGTCTGATGATCCTTTTCATACTCTCGCAGCATATCCAAAATCCCTGATTCTGACAGGCTCATATCGACATCAAAATCGGCTGCAATATTCCAGGGGCTGTTTTCCATGTGCTCTTCCCGCAGGCGCAGCTTTTTTTTCAGATGTTTCACGTCATAGACTCCTGCAAGAATCACAGACTGAAAGATCGGCGTTCCTTTGCTGTCTCTCTCCAAATAATAACTGCGAAGCTGTGCTAAAAAATCCAGAAACACCTGATTGTTAGACGCGCTGTCTACCTCGTCAATCATCAGCACAACAGGCTTCTTAGAGCCTGCGCAAACAGCAAGCAAATCTTCAAACAGTGCAAGCAGGCCATATCTTTCGTCTTTTTGTCCGACTGTCTTTCGCATCGCAGCGGCGAGCGCTTCCATGCCAGGCATCTCATCCGCCCGATGCCTGCTCATTTCTCTTAAAAACAACTGCAAAAACGCCAGGGCAAATGTATTTTCATTCTGAAAGGACGCACTCCCTAACGCCTGAAAATCCAGGCTGATAACAAGATGCTGCGGATGCAGTGCTTTTGCAAGCGCCGCCAGTGTCGTGGTCTTTCCGTACTGCCGCGCCCGGTTGATTGTAAAATAATCGCCGCGGCGAACCATGATACAGATTTGCCGGATACACTCTGAAAGCTCTACCATATAGTGTTTTTGGGGGATACATAAACCGGTCACGTTAAAATATTTTGCCACTTTTGACACTTCCTTTCTATAATTGTAATCGTTTATTACCTTAGTTTGACATATTGATTGCCAAACGAGCCTTCATTTCGTTGATTTTTTTGAAATATCTGCCATATAGTGTTTTTCAGGGATACAGGTGCCTGTTACATTAAATCGCTTGTTCATCTTGTATACCTCCATAGCTGATGTGCTTGTGCGTTATGGTTTATAGAAATTGTAACCAAAAAGATGGGTGATGGCAACTATATTTTTTGTGTAGATGCTGGGTGGGGGGCGGGGAGGACGCTGGGAGAGGGGATTGGCACGTTCTGGCTGCGTCCGTTCCAGAAGGTTAAGAAGCCCTAAGCATTCTGCTTGTACGCTGTGGCTCCGTCCGGGCGCGGCACCTAGTTCGCCCTGGCGTTCCGCCAGCAGCTAAAGGTGCCGCTTGGCTTCGCCCCTGGGTTTATGAGCAGAATGCTAAGGGCTTCTAAACCTTCTTCCAAAGCCGCAGCCAGAACGTGCCCATCCCCTCTCCCGGCTGGTTTTCGCGGGCGCCACATAAGCGAACGCTACATAAACAACGATACGCAGGATACAAGGCGTATCTCATGTTGTTTTCCGTCTATTTGCGGTGCCCCCCCCTTGCTATAAGACATCATAACTTATTCACATTTACGGCATTCTCTTACCGTAAGCCGTCATCATTTGCTCGCTTTTGCGGCACTCCCTGCCGTAAACCGTAATCATTTGCCCACTTTTACAGCACTCCCTACCGTAACCAAAACCAAATACAGCGCACCGCCCGCAAGACATTTTACCTAGTGCTCCATCCGGGCAGAAACTAGAGTTTATTACAGTCTGATTCACGCCATTGCTGCGTTAAAATTTCTAGTTGATGGAGCCACATCGCCGTCGAAATTTTGCCTTGCACTGACGCGAATCAGACTGCACTAAACTCTAGTTTCTGCCCGGATGGAGCACTAGAACTTTGAAAAGACAGCCGGAGGAAGGGGAGCGGGACTGGCTTCCTGTGACGTTGGAAGAATGTTAGGAGCCCTTAGCATTCTGAGAATAACACAGGGGCGAAGCCCAGCGGCACCTTTAGCTGCTGGCTGTAAGCCAGGGCGAACTAGGTGCCGCGACCGGACGCAGCCACAGCGTAACAACAGAATGCTTAGGGCTCCTTACATTCTGGAATAGGAACAGGAAGCCAGTCCCGCTCCCCTTCCTCCAGCGTCCCCTCACCAACCCCCTTCCCCACACACTACATAAAAAAACACTCCTCTCCGCCGCTTATCCCAATTTTTAACATCCAAACACCGCACTTTTAATTAGCAAGAAAAAACGAAAGGAGAACAACCAATGTCTGACAATCAAAAACTCTTAGATTTTCGTTCCTTTGACTTTGTAACCGTAAAAACAGCATCCCAAACCCACCAGTCCGCCCGGACAAGCGACCCCATCCGTTTCGCAGGCCTGTGTATCGAATGCAAAGACGACGGGCACTTCACCGGCATTTACCTGACCGCGGACACAACTGCCGTAGAATGGATTCGTCTGCGCTGGAACACCCCTCTGCCAAAACAGGCAAGGATCTTAGGCGATGCATGGGAACGCGGGTACGGAGACTTGGAATGGCGCGGTATCAGCGGCAATCGTTTTCTGCCGTGGTATTTCCTCGCATCCACAGCGGACAGGCAGTATGGGTTTGGCGTAAAGACACGCCCGAATGCGATGTGCTACTGGCAGGCGGATACGAGGGGAATTACGCTTGTACTGGACGTACGGTGCGGCGGCGAGGGCGTTGTGTTAAACGGCAGGTGTTTAAAAGCCGCGGAATTGGTAGGTATGGAACAAGAGGGGACAGATTCGTTCCGCTTTGCGCAGGATTTCTGCCGGATGATGTGTGATGACCCGATTTTCCCGCAGGTCCCGGTATACGGCAGCAATAACTGGTATTACGCGTATGGCAAAAGCAGCGAGGCTGAGATCTTAAGCGATACGGATTATGTGCTGGAGCTGACAAAGGGCGCCAAGCATCCGCCGTTTATGGTCATCGACGACTGCTGGCAGGAGCATCACCGCCTGGATGAATATAACGGCGGGCCTTGGCGGTGCGGCAACAGCAAGTTCCCGGATATGAAGGGGCTGGCGGACAAGCTTGTGCAAAAGGGCGTGCATCCTGGTATCTGGGTGCGTTTCCTGCTGAATGAGGACGAAGCCATCCCGGATGACTGGCGGATTTCCTATAACGGATGCTTAGATCCTTCCCGCCCGGATGCGCTTGCCTATATCAAGCAGGATGTCAGACGGATCTGTGAGTGGGGCTATGAGCTGATCAAACACGACTTTTCTACCTTTGACCTGTTTGGACGATGGGGATTTGAGATGAATCCGCTCGTTACGCACGGCGGCTGGCATTTTTATGACCGGAGCATGACAAGCGCAGAGGTTGTAAAAGCGCTGTACCAAGCGATTTTCGATGTTGCCAAAGAATACAATGTGATTATTATCGGCTGCAATACGATCGGGCATTTAGGCGCCGGGCTGATGCACGCAAACCGTACCGGAGACGATACGAGCGGCAGAAACTGGGAACGTACCCGCCGTATGGGTATCAATACGCTTGCGTTCCGCCTGCCGCAGCATAAGACTTTTTACGATGTGGACGCAGACTGTGTCGGCATTGCAGGCAATATCCCGTGGAGCCTCAACCGCCAGTGGGCAGACGTGATCGCGGAAAGCGGCACGCCGTTATTCGTATCCGCAAAGCCAGGGCTTTTAAATAATACGGAAAAAGAAGAGCTGCGGCAAATACTGGTTAAGGCTTCCGCCCAGGACTGCCATAAAATACCTGTGGACTGGAAAGAAACGGACTGCCCGGAAGTCTGGGCGGATGAAAACGGACAGATTGTTTATAACTGGTATGATGCGTCCGGTTCTTCGCTGGAAAGCAATGATGAACGGTTCCATATTACGATTCCTCTTCAGTAAAAGAAAGATACTGACATACCGTTATTTTTTACACCATTTACAATGAACAGCTGGGAGAGGGGGTTGGCACACCCTGGCTTCTTACCTCCTGGAACAGAACGCCGGATGTGCCAATCCCCTCTCCGGCGTCCCGTTCTCAGAAAATACAACACTTAACCGTAATTGTTGCCAAAGTAAAAAGCTTGTTATTTTGCGCAGCAAATCATCGTATTCTAAAATGCCTTACCGCGTCCCGTTCATCTGGCACTCATACGCTTCCCTGCACGCCTTCGCAAGCTGGTCGCCGCAGGACGTCTGCTTAAACCCGCACTGAATCCCCGACAGCTTTTTCTCAATCTCATCTACCGTAAGCCCGTTGACAAGCGCTGGAATCGCCTTGAGGTTTCCGTCGCAGCCGCCGGTAAATACAACATCGGTAACGATGTCGCCGTCAATATTTAATTTGATTTGCTTGGAACAGGTTCCTTTTGTTTTGTAAATGTACTCCATAATTGTTGTCCTCCTGATTGGTTTGCTTCTTTTTATTTTCTGTCAAGTGCTGCGTTTTTTTTGAGAAAAGGACGCTGGAGGAAGGGGAGCGGGGCTTGCTTCCTGTTCCGGTTCCAAAATG
>CAMUPC010000194.1 GCA_947090545.1 uncultured Eubacterium sp.
GGCTTCGCCCCTGTGTATCCAGCAGGATGCTAAGGGCTTCTAAACCTTCTTCCAAGGCCGCAGACAGGGCGTTCCCATCCCCTCTCCCGGCTGGTTTTCGTATGTTCTGCAAACAAAAAGATGACAGATAGTATACAATGTGTACTAACTGTGTATATTGGCTGCAATTTGCAACTTGTTTAGAGCCTGCGATGATCAGAGGAGGAAGGATTTTGGGTTGTATGGAAAAGCGGCTGCAATTCGTATTTGTTTGGAGCTTGCGATAACCAGCGAGAAATGGGAAGGAAGCTGTCTTTTGGTTTCACTGGAAAATTTGCGGGAATGGTGCAACTTTAGCCTCAGGCTGTGCAGTGCTTTCATTTTGGGCTGTATGGAAAAGCGGCTACAATCCGTAACTTGTTTAGAGCCTGCGAGAACCAGCCGGAGGAAGGGGAGCGGGGCTGGCTTTTGGTTCCGTTGGAAAAATGTTAGGAGCCCTTGGCATCCTGAGAATAAAGCAGGGGCGAAGCCAAGCGGCACCTTTAGCTGCTGGCGGAACGCCAGGGCGAACTAGGTGCCGCGCCCGGACGGTGCCACAGCGTTGCAGCAGGATGCCTAGGGCTCCTTACATTTTGGAAAAGGAACCAAAAGCCAGCCCCGCTCCCCTTCCTCCAGCGTCCCCCCTGCAAAAAATACACCCCCAAAAAACCAACACACGCATCTTGCAATCACTACCAATAATCGTTAAAATAAAAGGAGGCTGTCATGGAAGCTTTATTAGAAGTAAAAAATTTATGTAAAACGTACATTGTCAACAAACAGCAAAACCACGTCCTGCGCAACGTAAACCTGTCCATTCAGGAAGGCGAGATGGCGGCAGTGATGGGTCCTTCCGGTTCCGGGAAGTCTACGCTTTTGTATACTGTATCCGGCATGGATACGATTACAGCAGGCGAAGTGCGCTTTTGCGGCAGAAAGCTTGCCGGGCTGTCTGCGAAGGAGCTTGCCGCGCTGCGCCTGGATGAGATGGGCTTTATTTTCCAGCAGATGTACTTATTGAAAAACCTGACGGTGCTTGACAATATTATCCTCCCTGCCTGCCAGTCTAAGAAAAACCAGACAGGCAGGAAAGAGCATGTACGCTATGGGCAGGAGCTGATGCGCAGGCTTGGCATTATCGAGATTGCCGGGCATGATATTAACGAGGTGTCCGGCGGGCAGCTCCAGCGTGCCTGTATTTGCAGAAGCATGATGAACCATCCGAAGATGATTTTTGCGGATGAGCCGACCGGAGCGCTCAACCGTGGCGCTTCTGAGGAAGTGATGGATGAGCTGGCGAGGATCAACGCGGACGGTACGACGGTGATGCTTGTCACCCATGATGTCCGGGTGGCGGCAAAATGCTCCAGGGTGCTGTATATCGTGGATGGAAATATCAGGGGCGAGTATGAGCTTGGAACATATACGGACCAGTCCGGGCTGCGGGAACGGGAGCGGGCGTTAAACCACTGGTTAATGGAGATGGGATGGTAGATATTTTAATTGTAGAGGACAACAAAGAGCTGGCGCAGCTTTTGTGCAGCTTTCTTGTTGCCGGGCATTATACGGCGCATATCGCGAAAAGCGGGGAAGAGGCGCTTGCCTTGTATGCGCAGTGTGCGCCCAGGCTGGTTATTTTGGATGTGATGCTGCCTGGCATGGATGGGCTTGCGGTGTTGAAAAAGATCCGTGACGTATCCGATACGCCGGTTCTGATTGTGAGTGCGAAAAACCAGAAGCAGGACCAGCTAAACGGCATCCTGCTCGGCGCGGATGATTATATTGAAAAGCCGTATGATATCGATATTCTGCTTGCGAAGATCAGCAATATTTTCAGGCGCAGGTATGCGCAGGAGGAGCTTGTGGATGGAGAACTGAGGCTGAACAAGCTCCAGCGGACAGCATACAAGGGAAGCAGGCTGCTGGAGCTGACGGCAAAGGAGTTTGATTTGCTGCTGCTTTTTATGGAACAGAAGGGAAAGGTGCTGCGCAAGGAATATTTGTTTGGGCAGGTCTGGGGCATGGAGAGCTTTTCTGAGCCGCAGACGTTGACCGTGCATGTCAAGTGGCTGCGTCAGAAGATTGAGGACGATCCGAAGCATCCAAAGCGGATCGTTACTGTATGGGGTGTGGGGTATCAGTTTTTATGAAAAGTTTTTACAGGCTTGCCGCAGTTGTCTGTCTGATGACTGCGGCAGTTTTGATCGGGGCAAATATCGGCATCCGTGCGGGCGGTGCCGGGGCTGAGGGGCGCATGTACCGGGTGGAAGCGCTGCGGCTTGCAGGAAAGATCCGCCGCGGGGGATATGAGAGCCTTACGCTGGAAAGCTGCCAGTATGTCTATCGGGTGTCACGGTGTGTCCAGCCGGGGGAGCAGGATGTTTTGCAGGCATTTTTGGAAGAGACGGACAGTGATTTTCTCGTTCAAAGCATCGGCGGGGTGCTGTACCGCTTTGACTATCATACTGGCACAGGGGCGGATAGGGGGCGTGCGGCATTGTATATGAACCTGGCGCTTGCTGCGATGGCGCTGTTAAACGGAGTGCTTCTTATTTATATATGGAAGCATATTTTAAAGCCGTTTGAAAAGCTGAGGGATATTCCGTATGAGCTGTCCAGGGGCAGGCTTGCCGCTTCGCTGCCAGAGTACAAGAGCCGTTATTTCGGCAGGTTTGTCTGGGGCGTGGATCTGCTGCGGGAATATATGGAGGAGCAGAAGAAGCGGGAGACGGAGCTTATGCGGGCGCAGAAAACGCTCGTGCTGTCCGTGTCCCACGATATTAAAACGCCGCTGTCTGCCATGAAACTGTATGCAAAGATGATTGTGCGGCATATGTATACAGATACCGCGCAGCTTGAGGGCATTGCGGGCAGTATCGACGCCAAAGCGGACGAGATCGGGGAGTTTGTCTCGCAGATGGCGAAGTCATGCAGCGAGGATTTTCCAGGCATGGAAGTGGTGCAGGGACAATTTTATTTGTCGCAGCTTGTGCAGAAAACGGCTGCCTATTACGAAAAAAAGCTGGAGCTTTTACGCACGCGGTTTCAGGTTGGCGCCTACAGCGACCTTTTGCTGCGGGGAGACTTTGACCGCAGCGTGGAGGTTTTGCAGAATTTGATGGAAAATGCGATTAAATACGGGGACGGCGGCAGGATCGCGCTTTCCTTTGCGCAGGAAGAAGGATGCGCGCTGGTTACGGTTGCAAACAGCGGCAATACGCTGCCGCAGGCGGAGCTTTTGTATATTTTTGACAGCTTCTGGAGGGGTTCCAATGCGGGAAGCAGCGCCGGGAGCGGGCTGGGGCTGTATATCTGCCGCCAGCTTATGCACCGGATGGGCGGAGATATCTTTGCGAAGGTGCAAAACGGGGAAATGTGCGTGACAGTTGTATTTGCGATGTAATTAACTTCTGAAATTTTTCTCACCAGCCTTGACCCGCCACTTCTGGTTGGGTATAATAGATGTAGTATTTCGTTGTTGAATCTACAAGGTGAGGAGAAAGGATATGAAGAAGATAAAACACGATAAACTGAGAAAAAACAGTCAGGAGGCACAGCTTCGTGAGTTAGTCAAGCACGCGTTTATGGTTGTGGGGGCGGGCATTGTCTTATTGCTGGGATCAGCGGTATTTAACCTGATATTGTCAAATATGCAGACTATCCAGCTCAATGCGGCGCTTGCCTTAGACCAGTACCGTGTCGGCTCCAAGACACTGACTTATGAAGTGCGTTCGTTTGCGGTTACGGGGGATCAGAAGTACTGTGACGCTTACTGGAAGGAGCTGAATGAGGACCAGCACCGTGACAAGGCGAGGGAAGCTTTGAAAAAATGTTACCTTACCAGCCAGGAATGGGAAAAGCTGGATGAGATTGCGAGCCTGTCGGAAAACCTGGTTCCGTTGGAGGAGCAGGCGCTGGAGGCGGCTGGAAACGGGGATTTGGACACGGCGCAGGGATGTGTGTTTACATCCGAATATGGAGACGCGGTCGACAAGATCAATGCAATGACCGACCAGACGATCGAGCAGATCAATGCCCGCAAGGGCGGCTTGCAGAAATTTTTAAAAGTTGTGCAGGTGCTGCTGGCAGTCGCTTTGATGGTATCGTTTGGGCTGATCGTATGGCATATTATTAAAATTATCCGGTTTGCCACTTCCGAGCTGTTAGAGCCGATTAAAAAGGTGTCTGACCAGATGGCGGCGCTTGCTGACGGGGATTTCAGTGAACCGCTGGATTTAAAGGAGGACGACAGCGAGGTCGGCAGTATGGTGACGGCGATTGCGTTTATGAAGCATAACCTGCTACATATGATTCAGGAGATCTCAGATGTGCTCGAACAGATGGGGAATGGAAACTATAATATCCAGTTGGAGCAGCAGTATGTGGGGGATTTTATCAAGATCAAGGAATCGCTGACCGTCATTATCGGAAAGATGCGGGAAACGCTGACGACGCTCAAAGAAGTCACAGTACAGATCGACAGCGGCTCCGAGCAGCTTGCTTATGCGGCGGAGGATTTGGCAGAGGGCAGCACAGACCAGGCTGGGCAGGTGTCCGAGCTTGTAAAGGCATTTGAGCAGATGACACAGACGATGGAGCGGAATGTGGATAAAGCGCAGGAATCTGTCAATATTGCGTCCAAAGCAGGCGCTACGTTAGCGCAGGGCAATGCCAAGATGCAGGAATTAAAATCTGCGATCGGAGAGATCAGCAAATGCTCCGAGCAGATCGGCACGATTATCGGTACGATCGAGGATATTGCGTCCCAGACGAACCTGCTGTCACTCAACGCGGCGATCGAGGCAGCGAGAGCAGGAGAAGCCGGCAAAGGCTTTGCGGTTGTTGCGGACCAGGTAAAGAGCCTTGCCGAAGAGTCGGCGCGTGCCGCGGGTGAGACGACCAAGCTGATTGAGACGGCGATCCATGCAGTGGACAGAGGGATCGCAATCGCAGACCAGACGGCGGAAAATATGGACGCCGTAATGGAAGGCGCAAGCGAAGCCACGGAGACGATGAGCCAGATTGCCGTGATGCTGCAAAACGATGTGGAGCATATGCGAAACGTCCGCAGCAATTTGCAGCAGGTATCCGCGGTCGTGGACAACAATTCAGCAACCTCACAGGAGACAGCAGCGGTCAGCGAAGAGCAGAAGGCGCAGGTTGAGTCTATGGTCGAGCTGATGGATCATTTTAAATTTTAATTGGCTTTTGGTACAGGCAGTGCCTGTCGGGAGAGGAGTAATGTACTATGGAAACAATAGACGGAAAAAAAGACCGTGTGAACTTTTTTCATTCCATCACGTTTAAGATTATGCTTGTCGTTATTATGTCGTCGATGCTGTGCATTATAGCAAACGTCATCAATGCGGAAAACAGCGCGGAAAAGGCAATCCGGGGGCTGAATGACGAGTACCTGCTAAGCGTGGCGTCGAATTTGTCAGAATCGATCAGCAGTATTCCAAGAGGACAGATGACGAACGAGACGTATACGGACATGGTCAGTTCCGTAAAAATGGAGGGCATTGAGTCTTCTTACAGTTACCTGATGGATGTAAACGGGAAAATGCTCTATCATCCAAGCTCTGAAAAAATCGGACAGCAGTCAGAGGTGGAGGAAGTACGGGATGTCGTGACACAGCTTCGGTCGGGCAGCGTAGAGGACAGAGGGATACTTGTCTACGAGCGGGACGGCGTAAAAAAGAGCGCGGCTTACGCAAAGACAGACCAGGGCATGATTGTTGTGACAACGATCGATGAGACGGATATTATCGACCCGGTGAAAAAAATGGTTACTTCTATGATACTTGTCTCGATCGTAAGCACGGCAATCTGCGTAGTTGTAGCCTTTGTTGTCAGCAGGCTTTTGTGCAGGCCGATTAAACGCCTGACGGATATTATTTCAGATACGGCGCAGTTTAATTTTCAGGCAAGTACGTTCAGCGGGGCTTTGTGCAAGCGCAAGGACGAGACAGGCAAGATGGCAAGGGAAGTCCGGCTGATGCGAAACCAGCTTCGCCAGATCGTAAATGATATTGACGTTGTGGAAAAACAGATTACTTCCAACGTAGGGGAATTACATACAGCCGCAGGCACGGTCAATGCGATCTGTGCCGACAACTCCGCGACCAGCGAACAGCTTGCCGCAGGAATGCAGCAGACAGCGGCAACGGCGGCAACGGTCAATGAAAATGTCAATACGATCAAGGATGGCACAGAGGGCTTAAATACGATGGCAAAGGAAGGCGCCAAGACGTCCGGCGAAGTAATGGACCGTGCAAAAGACCTGCGTACAAAAACCGTCGAGGCAAGCGGCAAGACGATGGAGATGTACCAGAACGTAAAAGTCAAGGCTGACCAGGCGATCGAAGGCTCCAAAGCAGTAGAAAAGATCAACGCGCTGACACAGACGATTATGGAGATCTCCTCCCAGACAAGCCTTCTGGCGCTCAATGCGTCGATTGAAGCAGCACGTGCCGGAGATGCGGGGCGCGGGTTTGCCGTTGTAGCCACAGAGATCGGCGGGCTTGCCGAACAGACATCCCAGGCGATTGCCAATATCAACGAGATCGTATCCGAGGTAAACCACGCAGTGTCAAATATGTCCGGCTGCCTGGAGGACACGACGGATTTCCTGGAGCATACGGTATTGAAGGAATATAAGGAATTTGAACAGGTCAGCGAGCAGTACCAGCACGATGCGGACGTATTCCGTACAAATATGGATACGGTGCGGGATGCGGTTATGGAACTGACAGATTCGATTGAAATTATCGCCCAGGCGATGAATGGCATCAATGATACAATTGGAGAAGCGTCGACGGGAATATCCGAAATCGCGGAAAAGACAAGCGATATGGCACAAAAAACAGGCTCGGCAAATTCGCTTGCGGCAGAATGCTTTGATTCGGTAGGGCATCTGCGGGAAATTGTGGGACAGTTTGTACTGGAATAATTACCGGCATGGCTGTCCGTATAGGATAAAATACTCTGCAACAGGCTTGCTGCGATACAGGCTTGCTGTAGAGTATTTCCATTTAAAATAAAAAAATTAGAAAGGAAGCTGATCATGAATTATTATGACTGTCATGCGGATACTCTTACAGAGATCTCAAAATCAGAAAACTTAAAAAACAATACCGGCTGTGTCGACCTGGAAAGGACGCGCGCATTTGCGGAGCATTACACCCAGGTCTTTGCGCTTTGGGAAGATGCGGCAAAACGCAGCGAGGAAGCCCAAAAGGAGCCGGAGGAAGCCTTTTTCCAGATGTACCAGCGCGCGGTCAGCTATCTGCTGGAGCAGTCCGCATACGTAAAGTGGTGCCAAAACGCCGCAGATATGAAAGAAGCGCACGCACAGGGAAAAGCGGCAGTATTTCTCTCAGTCGAGGATGTTTCCATTATGGGCAGCGTTGCAAGCCAAATGCAAAAGTTCGGCATCCGGTTTGCAATGATGACCTGGAATTATGAAAACAAATACGGCTGCGGCGCAGTGACATCACAGGAAAAAGGGCTGACCGAAGCAGGGCGGGACTTAGCAAAGCTGTTAGACAGCCAGCAGGTTATCTTAGACATCTCCCATTTGTCCGACCAGGGAGCAGACGACATCTTTGCACTGACAGACAGCCCAGTCATCGCATCTCACTCCAACGTGCGCGATGTATGCGGCAACGCACGCAACCTGCACAACGGGCAGATCAAAGAGCTGATCCGCAGAAACGGGCTGCTGGGGATTAATTTTTACAAAGAATTTGTCGGGCATGGGCAGACTGCCGCAGACTTGTTCAAGCATATCGATGCGGTGTTAGAGCTGGGCGGCGAGGAGATCTTGGCGATTGGCAGTGACTTTGACGGCTGCGGCAATCAGCTTGCGGCAGGTATTGAGGGAGTGCAGTCGATTCCGCGTTTGAAAGAGGTGCTGGAACGTGAGGGGCTGGAAAGCGGGATTGCTGAGAAGATATTTTGGAAAAATGCGGAGAGGTTTTTCTGTGAGAATTTGAAGTAAATAGTTGTGGGGGATTTATTGAGGGATGATGCTGTGTTTTGGGGGATCAACCTCAATTGTTTTTATTTGTGGCTGCTGGAGGGGGAGATTTTTTTGCTAAGAGGACGCTGGAGGGAGGGGAGAGGGGCTGGCTTCCTGCTCCTTTTCCAGAATG
>CAMUPC010000195.1 GCA_947090545.1 uncultured Eubacterium sp.
TACATTTTGGAACCGGAACAGAAAGCAAGCCCCGCGCCCCTTCCTCCAGCGTCCTATTCTCAAAAAAACGCAACACTCACCCGAAATTGTTTCCCAGACAAATCTTTTGCCATTATGCACAATTGTTACAGCTCATAGCTTCTCATCTTCATTCATGCGTTCATTCTGCGTGCAGTTTAGCGGCAGCTTGCTTATTCTATCGTACTATGCTATAATAATCCATATCAGTACAAACAGTAGGAGATGGCTGGCTATCATGCCATCCTCTACCGGCACGTTCGATGTGTCAAAAAGGGGGATTCTTTTCATGAAAAAAGCAAAAAAACTGTTGGCACTGCTGTTGACAGCCGCCATGCTGCCAGGTTCCGCCGCGTCAGCGCGGCAGCAGGTACATGCAGATACTTCCGCATTGGCATCCAGCTATAATACAAATGTTAACTATATTGCATACGCCACTGATGTGGAAGACCAGTCGCAGACCAATTACTGCTGGGCATATATGGCGGATGCGGTACTGGAGTCTTATCTGATGAAAACGTCGGCGGTTTCTCAGATTAATTTCAGCGAATGGGATATGATCCGCCAGCTCAGTAGCGGTACGTATGCGTTTTCAGACCTGTATACAGGCGGAAACTATCATCAGGCGCTTGCCTACTGGACGAGAGGCAGCGCGTATGGGCCGTGCCTGGAGTCCAATTCCAGCGCGACGAACTATTATGTGAGCGAGACGGCGGAGCTTGGCAGGTATCAAAGAGACAACCAGCTCAGCAAGCAGAATTATATCCAGAATATAAAAAATCTCGTCGTGTCTTACGGCGCGGCGGGCGTCAGCGTCTATTTTACCGCGCAGGACCGGATGGCTATGACAAGGGACGGCGCTTATTATTATCCAGAAGAAACAAGCCCTGGCGTGAATCATGGTGTGACGGTTGTAGGATGGGACGATGATTTTGCGCCGCAATGGTTCTACAACAGCATTACGACGCCGCATCAGCCGTCGCATAAAGGCGCGTTCCTTGTAAAAAACAGTTGGGGAAAATATGACAGCAGCAGTATCGGAGGCAATACGGGCTACTATTGGATTTCTTATGACAACTATTTTCAGGATGCTTTTGCGGTGGCGCAGGTCGTAGACCGCACCAGATTATATGACTATCTTTATGAAACGGATTACCGCGGGCTGTATGATTTTGCTTCCGGCAGCAGCTACAGCCAGAGTTACCGCTTAAACGGCAGCGCCCAGTGGATGACCGGGTTTTCCACTTATGTAAAAGCCGGCGCCACGTACCGTTTTTATCTGAATAATCAGGAACTGGCGGGCTGCGGCGGCACGATGGCGCAGACGGGCTACCATACGTTCCAGCTTCCAAATCCGATCCAGGTCTATGGTTCTTTGGAGCTTCGGGTGGAAGTAAACGGCAACAATGAAGCGGTGCCGCTTGCGTGTTCGGCGAGCAGCCACGCGGCGGACAGCAATAACGTATGCCTGAAAGTATTTACCACAAGGACGCCGTATGGCAGCACGACGACCAATCCGTCCAGCCCGTCCTGGAATCCGTCGACGCCGGGCGCAACGGTGACGGGAGTGACGCTGACACCGCAGGACTGCGCGGTGCGCGCGGGCTCCAGCCAGGCATTTACCGCAACGGTGACCGGGTACGGCAATCCTTCCCAGCGCATTGACTGGCAGATAAGCGGCAGCAGTTCGCAGTTTACAAGAATGATGAATAACGGTATCCTCTATGTCGGCGCTGACGAAACCTCGGATGTACTGTATCTGTATGCAAATGCGTATGCAGATTCCACGCAGGGCGCTTCAGCAAGAGTCGAAGTCATCAAAAACGGTTCGTCGGGTACTCAGGGCGGCACAAACGGAACGAGTACGCCAAACGGCAGTACCAATCCGGGCACAAATGGAACGAGTACGCCAAACGGCAGTACCAATTCAGGCACGATAATCACCGGTACGCCAAGCGGTACGGTCAATCCAGGAACGAATATTACAGGGACGCCGAACGGCGCCGGGACAAATATCAATGGCAGCCCGATCGGTTCCGAACAAGACCAGACGAGCAGCGTCAATGGCTCTGACTCGGAAAGTACAGGCACAGGAGATGAGCCGGTTCGTGTGGGAACGACAGGGAAAGGCGTTTATGCAGTCTGGGAAGAGGACGGGACGGCGCAGTATACGCAGTGTACTTCCAAGACGGCTACCAGCATCAGCATTCCAGCTACCGTAAAGATCGACGGTGAAATTTACGAAGTCAATGTGATGGACGATGGATGCATCCGCAATCAAAAGAAAGTCAAAACGCTCACAATCGGGCAGAATGTCGCGCAGATCGGGGAAGAAGCGTTTTATGGCTGCAAGCAGTTAAAAAAGATCAAGATCAAATCGGAGCATATCGAATATATCGGCGAGGATGCGTTTCGGGGGATCTCGTCAAAGGCAGTGATCTATGTGCCGGAAAGCTGCCTGGTGGAATACCGGCAGATGGTGCGGGAGTCAGGAAATATGACGGCACGTGTGAAAGCGTATTAATACAGTATAACAAGCTTAGATACCCTGGGGACACGGTTTCTCCAGGGTTTTGCCTTGTTTTTAAAGGAATCACAAAAAAGACACATATTTTCACGATTTTATGGATTTTTAATCACAAAACAAACACAATTAAACGGTAAACTGCTACTTGTAAACAACAAACAGCCAATACTCATTCAAACAAGAATGAATAGCTTATAAAAACAGAAAGCAGCGGAAAGGAGCTTATCACTATGGAAAACAACAATATGAATAACAACAATATGGATAACAACATGAACAACAATAGGAATACCAGCACCACAGAAAACAATGCAGGCGGGACAGCTTATACAGCAGAAGCAGGCGGCACATCGGCAAGCCAGCCGGATTCCAGTTCTACTTACAGCTACAGCTATCTGAACCAGGAGCAGAAAAATCCAAACAATATCTGGCGTGCGGACGAAAATACAGCAGGCACTGCCTATTCCAATGCACAGCAGGAAACAGGCGGCACTTATACAAGTACAGGACAGGAAGCAGGCGGCGCTTATACAAGTACAGGACAGGAAGCAAGCAGTGCTTACACAAGTGCAGGACAGGAAGCAGGCAGTGCCTATACTTATACGAATACGCAGGAAACAGGCGGCGCTTACAGCAGTGCCCAGTCCGATCCGTCGAATGGGAATGCTTATGGCGGCACACAGCAAAGCTATGGAAATAATTACAGCAATATTTACGGCAAAGCAGATCAAACGTCGGCAGGATGGAACACCTACAGCGATGCAAAGCAGCAGAAAAAAGCAGAACGTGCCCAGAAGCGCGCAGCAAAAAAAGCTGAAGCCGGCATTCATGCAGCGTCCAGTTCCAATTTTGGCGTCAAGCTTGCAAAATGCGCTTCGTTTGCCTTGATTTTCGGGCTGGTAGCGGGTACGGCATTTGAAGGCTCCAGCTATGTGGCGGGCAGCCTGTTCGGTACAAAGGACAAGGAAGTAGCTGTGGCGCCGGGGGAAAGCAAGGGCGAGGACGTCTTAAGGATCGAAGGGGAAACACAGACAACTGCCCCGGTGACAACAACGGCTTCCAGCACAGGAGACGGCGTTGTGCCGATTGTAGAGCAGTGTATGCCGTCGATCGTTGCGATCACCAATATGAGCCAGGTGCAGTATCAAAACTGGTTTGGGCAGGTGCAAAAATATGAGGTGCCAAGCGCAGGCAGCGGCATTATCGTAAGCGAGGATAACGATTATCTGTATATTGCGACCAATAATCATGTGGTAGAATCCGCTACAACGCTGACCATCCGTTTCAGTGACGATACAACCGCATCTGCGGAGATCAAAGGGACAGATCCAAGCACAGACCTTGCAGTTATCCAGGTAAAGAAAGCGGATATCGATTCAGGCACGTTATCTACGATTAAAGTAGCGAAATTGGGAGATTCCGCCAAGATTAAAGTAGGTTCCCAGGCAATCGCCATCGGCAACGCGTTAGGCTACGGACAGTCCGTAACGGCTGGCTATATCAGCGCTCTGGAACGGGAAGTAACGACACAGGATGAAAAAACCGGAAACTCCTATACCAACAAGCTGATCCAGACAGACGCAGCGATCAATCCTGGAAACAGCGGCGGCGCCCTGTTAAACAGCAGCGGTGAAGTAATCGGGATCAACTCTTCCAAATATAACGATACGGCAGTCGAAGGCATGGGCTTTGCCATTCCTTCCAACACCGCGAAGCCGATTATCGAAGACCTGATTACAAAAGAACAGGTATCTGACGACAAAGCGGCATATCTGGGCATTCACGGCGAGGATGTGACAGCAGCCGTTACAGAAGCGTACAATATGCCGGAAGGCGTTTTTGTAAAGGAGGTTTTTCAAGGCACAGCCGCACAGCAGTACGGCATCAAAGCAGGCGACATTATTACAAAGTTTGACGGCAGAGAGATTGCCACAATGGAAGCGCTGCATACAAGGCTCAGCTACTATGAAGCCGGAGCACAGGTGGAAATTATTGTGCAGCGCCCGATGCAGAACGGATATGAAGAAGTGACATTATCCGTTGTGCTTGGGAAAAAGAACTAAATAAAAAGCCCCGTCCCCGCACGGCAGGAACTCCTCCTCTTTCCTGCTGTGCGGGATTTTTGCTTTGGGCATAAATTTGGGCAGGGATATTGTGAAATGGATGAAAATGAGTTATACTCTGAACAAAAGCAGTATGGGAGGGAGATGCAGGTGCTGCATGTGATATTTGGGAGAGAAGAAGTCGGAGAAGAAAATTATATATTGGATAACCGAATTTTTTTTCGGCGGAATAAAAAACCAGAATGGTTTGAGGATGACTTTGTAAAAGAATTTTTGCACGAGATTGACGGGTCAAAAGTGATAGCACAGGAAGCACTGCTTGATTACCGCGGGCGTGGGATCAGCACAGAAATGATATCTACAGGATGTAAGTCTTTGTGCTGTATTTATTATTGCCATAAGGGACATATTTTTAACGGATCATTGATGGGGGACAATTGTATTCCGTTTTTGATGCGGATTGCAGAAAACCACGATGTAACTATTGTGCTGGAACATTATATGGATTTTCCAAGTAAATACTTTGAAGCTGGAAAAATAATGATGAATGGAAAATTGCTGAAGCAATATGATTATGATGATGCGTTTAGCTCATGGTGCGCCAGAGGGGAAGAACATTGGTAGAGTGTATTCTTTTAAGGTTTGAGCATCGTGACCGCGCAAAGACGATAGAACTTGAATTGCTAAGCAAATTTACATGTATTAATGGCAGAAACAGCGGTGAAGGGAAGTCTGAATTTTTGGTTGAGCTGGAGCAGGGGATACAATTGGGAGAGATCACTTGTAATCTGGGTGATTATTTTGCAATTGCAGATGCTGGTTCGATCAATGCTTTACTGCAATTACCGCAGCGGACAGTGATCATGATGGATGAAACCATTACCCTACAGACGGATATTTTAATGAAAATGCAGAAATCCAGGCATGTGTTTGTATGTATTACGCGTGCTATGAGCCTGCATTTTGATTATCATTTAAAAGGGATTTACAAAGTCCGCCGGACAAAAGACTGGTTTTTGATTGACAGGGCACAAACGCTGCCGTTGCTAAATCATGAGCTGGACGGAGGGGAGACTGTGGTTACGGAAAGCAGGGAAGCCCGCTCTGAACACCAGATGCTGTCTGAGATTGGCTTTGCGCATATGATTGCGGCGGGAGGACGGGATGAGATTGAAAAAAAGCTGCGGAATACCAAAGAGCATATACTTGTATTTGCAGATTTGTGTGCAATAGGCAGGGCGTACAGGCTGTTGTTAAAAAGATGTGAAGAAAATCAGAATATAAGGTTTTATAATTATGACTCTTTTGAGCAGTTGTTGTGCAGCAGCAGTCTCTTTAGAGAAAGTGCAGGCAAAAGTAAATGGAATTCATTTTTCTTTCTTACCTTGGAGCGTTATTATGAAAAAGTACTGTCCGAAATTACTTCACATACCGAATACAAATATGTGCATGGAAAACCGCTGTCCAAAGCTTTTTCTGAACACTGGGCTGAACTGCTTGACAGTGAATATGGAAAGTATTTGAAAAAGTTTGCCGAACATAAGGAGCTCCTTTATGAAAAAAACAATCTATGAAATCATGCACAAAGACACCATCATCGCACAGACAGACACGCAGGGCCGCACCAGGATTTTTTTCCCCAGCCTGATGCCCTACGGCTTGTATCTGGAAGAAACAGAAAACAGCCAGGACATTGACACGCTTGTAAATAACGCTTTAAATTTCAATTACTGGTGCGCATCCAGAGTCCTGACCTTAGGCCGGGCTTATGCAAAAGCAATCCTGGGAAGCATCGGCATGAAGCAGGCAGTAACAGACAAAGACAGGGCACAGATCGCTCTATCCTGCCGCTGCGTATCCCTGACAGATGTATACTGGGTCAGATACGCAGGCGAACAGGCAGCTTTTCAAGAGGTCAATCTGTATGAGAATCATCTGGACCAAACTTTTCTTGATATCGCCCTGCGCGGAAAGCAATATACCGTACAAAACAAATACCTGGCAAGAGACATCGCAACAAACGGCGTTTTTCCAAAGGCATGGCGGCGGACAGCAGACGGATTTGAACTGTTAAAGGACGGCGGAGGGAATGCCGTTGGGCGTGAGCTTTTGGCAAGCCAGGTTTGTAGGTGCTTCGACGTATCGCAGGTGTACTATGAAGCAGACAGCTTTGACGGAACAAGAGTTACGGTCAGTAAAAATATCACGCAACTGGGGACTGCTCGTGGACAACAAGGACAATAAGCCCCTGTGCCTGCACAAATTAATGGATTTTAACCAGTCGTTTCAGGCATATGACACGCTTGACGGCGGAAACTGCCAGACATTGTTCTGGGAATCGCAGCCCATGACCCAAAAGGAAGCGCTAAAGCCGCGGTAAAAGCAATCGGGCTGCATCAGACAGCGGAGGTACAAAAGGAACTGTTGGCAGAGTTCCCGCAATACTATGAGATGTTTACAAAAAGGCTGGAATTGTTAAAAGAAGTGGATCGCATGGCAGGTTCACACAGACAGGAGGAAAGACAGCAATGAAAAAGAAAAAAATCGTAATCGCGCTCGGCCATCATGCGCTCGGCACAACCCTTCCAGAACAAAAAATCGCAACAGCCAGGACAGCAAAAGCGATCGCAGGCTTTATCAAAGAGGATTACCAGGTCGTCATCACGCACGGCAACGGCCCGCAGGTAGGCATGATCCATATGGCGATGGCAGAATTTTGCCGGATCTATCCAGAGTACACCGCCACGCCAATGAGCGTATGCTCTGCGATGAGCCAGGGCTATATTGGCTATGACCTCCAGAACGCGATTCGTACGGAGCTTTTAAACCGCGGCATCTATAAAAATGTCGTTACCGTACTGACACAGGTCGTTGTAGACCCTTATGACGATGCATTCTACCATCCGACGAAGATTATCGGGCGTGTGATGAATGCCGAAGAAGCCGACCTGGAAGAACGCAAGGGCAACCATGTCATCGAGGTGCCGGGCGGCTACCGCAGGATTGTGGCAGCGCCAAAGCCGATCGATATTATAGAAGCAGAAAGCGTGCGCGCCCTGTTAGACGCCGACCAGATCGTGATTGCCTGCGGAGGCGGCGGCATCCCGGTACTGAGCCAGTCCAACCGATTAAAAGGAGCGTCCGCTGTAATTGAAAAGGATCTTGCGGCTGCCAAGCTCGCTTCACTTGTTGGAGCGGACATGCTTTTGATTTTAACAGGAGTGCAGAAGGCGTGCCTGCATTATGGTACGATAAAGGAGCAGCCGCTAGAGGAGCTGACGGTTGCGCAGGCGAAAAAGTATCTGGAAGATGGGGAGTTTGAAGCGGGATCTATGGCGCCGAAGATTGAGGCGGCAATTGATTTTATTGGGGATTCTGCGATCCGCAGGGCGGTGATTACGAGACTGGATAGTGAGAGGGGGGATTTTGTGGCTGCGAATGGGACGGTGATTCGCAAGTGATGAGGGGATTTGTGATGTAGAGTGTGTTGTGAGGGGGACGCTGGAGGGAGGGGAGCGGGGCTGGCTTCCTGTTCCGTTTCCAGAATGTAAGGAGCCCTAAGCA
>CAMUPC010000196.1 GCA_947090545.1 uncultured Eubacterium sp.
CCCCCCCCCCCCCCCCCCCCCCCCCCCCTTCCTCCAGCGTCCCTCCCTGAAAAAAACACCCCCCCCCCTAAATGAAGCCTCCCGGCAAATCCACCCCTTTTTTCAGCCTTCTGTTAGCCGCAATCTCCGCTTCAACCATCCTCTGAAACTCCTCATGCATATAAATCTGATTCCCCGGCTTATTCAAGTATTTCGCCCACCGAACCTTATCCCGTTCAAAACGCACAGATCCATCCGCCGTCACCATCGTATCCGGCACTCCCCGGTTCGTCCCCTTCATAAATTCCACAAAACTGTCCGTATCAAGCTTCCCATCCAAAAAATCTGTCCAGAAGTTCTCATGTGCCGCAAACCGCAGGTTCCAGTCCGAAGGGAACTGCCCGACCAGCTCCATCACCTTGTCGTACTGCTCCTCGTCCTCAAACAACACCGACCACTCATAGCCGTCCGTCTGTCCCGCACTGCGGCAAAAAATCCCGTCCCTGGTATACCAGGTAATATAGCTCGTATCCTCCTGCCCCTTAACGGATGCCGGATATACACATGAGGTCGCATGTGCAGCAAGCAGGCTGGCTGCATCGGTATCTGCCAAAAGCTCCTTGCGCAGCCGCTCCGCTTCCTTTTTTTCCTGTTCCTCCCGCATCATCTCCCGTATCGCGTCCTGGACGGCATCAAATTCTTCCAGAAATTTGTTCCATTCCTTTTCGGTAAACGAAAGCGACCCGATCTGGAAGGTGGGCTCCGTATCTCCGTTTAGGACTTTGGTATAGATTTCGTTGATCTTATCCTGAAAAAACTTGTGATAGTCAAAGACGTCCTTTTCAGACGGCAACGTATCGCCAGGATTATTTTCTGCTGCCTGTGTGCCTTTGCCCTGTGCCTGCGCTTTTTGCCCTGCCGCTGCAAGCTTCTCCCAGAACAATGTTTCGACGCCGGCTTTTGCTGCCTGCGCAGCCATCTGTGCCGGCATCCTGCTTTCTGCCCTGTCCGGCGCGCTGTAAACGGTTCCTACTGCCATACATATCTCCTTTCCGCAGCCCTTCTGTCATTCCAGGCTGCCCACTCTCCTGAAAGGCCCGAGTGGTTCTTTTTTTCATAAAAAGTATACCACATCAGATGCTGGCATTCCAGATACAGTTGTGAAAGAAACGGTGTCCATTCGTTACAAAACCATTCCGCTGTGAAGCTGCACCAGCTTCTCTCCCATTACAGGCGCCATCAGCGCAAGCGCTTTCTCCCCGGTACAGTGCCCGGTATAAAAAACGGTATCCATATCGCGAAGCTGTTTTGCGGTTTCTACGACAATCTCAGCTTCTTCTTTCGTATAGTCTCCTTTTTTCATCATATGGAACCCGCTGATTACCGCTGCGGGATCATCTGCGTACAGCTCCCGGTACCTGCTTAAAATATTTAAAATACCGTTATGCGCGCAGCCGGAAATCAGCGTATGCTCCTGCCCCTGCGTAATTACCAGGCACTGCTCATGTGCAAATTCATCCTGGATCTTTTTCCCATCTACCTTTTTCGACAATAATAAATTGCTTTTTGCAAAATATTTTCTGCCTGTTATGCCCGAAAACAAAAACAGCTCGTCATCAATCGCGCAGTCGCCGTCCAGCATCCGTACGCTTGGCAGCTTTGCAATCCGTTTGTCGATCCCGATATAGCGCTCGTCATGATAATACTCCCCGCACGCTGACCTTTGCATATAGATGGCGGCATGTTGATTTCTCTCATAAAAGGCGAGGATGCCTCCCGCATGGTCATAATGCCCGTGGCTTAACACGACCGTATCTACTTGTGCAAGGTCAATCCCGAGCGCATCCGCATTGCTTAAAAACGCATCCGACGCGCCCGTATCCACAAGCAGCTTATGCTTTTTCGTCTCTACATATACCGACAGCCCATGCTCAGACACACAAAGCGGCTTTTCACAGGCATCCGTATTTTCCATTAAAATCACGATTTTCATAGTGATGGTGTCCTTCCTGTCTGGCTATTTCGTGCCAAAAATCCTGTCTCCGGCATCTCCAAGCCCAGGACAGATATACGCGTCTTTATTCAGGCAGCGGTCTAAGCAGCCGCAGTAAAGCTGCACGTCAGGATGTGCCTTATGAAAACGCTCCACGCCTTCCGGCGCCGCAATAATGCACAAAAATTTTATATGCTTTCCGCCGTGTGCTTTAATAAAATCCACTGCCGCCACCGCAGAGCCGCCTGTTGCAAGCATCGGGTCAAGCGCCGCGATCGTGCGCTCCTCAATCGGGCTTGGCAGCTTGCAGTAATACTCTTCCGGCTCATGCGTCTCATGGTTGCGGCAAAGGCCGATATGCCCTACCTTCGCACTTGGCACCAGCGTCAGGATTCCGTTTACCATGCCAAGCCCTGCGCGCAGGATCGGTACGACCGCCAGCTTTTTTCCCGAGATCATCGGCGTCATGCACGTCTCCATCGGTGTTTCGATCTCTACCGGCTCCACCGGCAGGTCGCGAAACGCCTCATATCCCATTAACACCGCAATCTCCTCCACCAGCTTGCGGAATTCATTTGTCCCCGTCCTCTTGTCGCGCAGCATCGAGATCTTATGCTGGATCAGCGGATGCTCCATATAAAATACATTTTCCATTCCTTTCTCCTCTCAAGTATGTTTTATTCCAAAAACTCCTTCGGATGATCAAAGCACCACTGCGCCCAATCCCAGTTAACTACCGAAAACCAGTCCATAATGTAATCGGACCGCAGATTTTTATGCTTTAAGTAATACGCATGTTCCCATACATCTATGCACACAACCGGAACCAGGTTATGCACAACCGGCGTATCCTGATTTGCGGTCTGCACGATTTTCAGGCTTTTCTCAGTATCCGCGGCAAGCCACGCATAGCCCGAGCCAAACACCGCCATTGCCGCCTTTTTCAGTTCCTTTTGAAAACCGGTAAAGCTGCCGAATTTCCAATGGATGCTTTCGGCAAGCGTCCCCTGCGGGCGTCCCTTTGGCTGCGCAGACAGCCCGTTAAAATAAAACCAGTGGTTAAAGACACCTCCGGCATTATCTTTTACGCTGGTTCTGATAAACTCAGGGATAGAATCCAGGTTGCACAGAATCTTTTTCAATACCTCAAAGCCGCAGCGCTGGCTGTCAGTATAGGTCAGTGCCTGTAAGGACGGGCATTCCCGAATCAGGCTGTTCAGCTTATCGATGTATGCCTGTAGGTGCTTATCATGATGCAGGTACATCGTCTGAATGTCAATGTATGGCTCCATTGCCTGAAAAGGATACGGCAAAGGCTCATTGATAAATTCGCAGTATTCTGGCATATTGTCTCCTTATATAATAGACGTCTTTCTTCCTAGTATATGCCGCAGATCCATACGGTTGCCTAACGCCGCCCGATCCTGTCCTGATTCGATTCTGAATGTTATGCTTCGTTATGCTTCGTTATGCTTTTTTTCTACTTTCGTAATCTTTCGTGACGCGCTGCAATAATACCGGTAGTCTCCGGCCGTTACCCAGCGGCTGCTTACCAGATAGCCGTCCGAATCCGCATAGTAGCGCTCCCCGTCAGACGTAAACACCTCGTCCCTCATCAGCTCTCCTGAATCCTTTGCAAACACCTTTTTGCCGGGCTTAATGGTATAAAAGCCGTCGCGGATCAGCGCGCCTGATTTTTTCGCATAATAAAGCCTGCCATTTACATAAAACCTGCGGTTTTCCGCGACAACCCCAAAAGGATCGGCATAGATCAGGCTGCCCCGTTCTGTAATGCAAAAGCCGTTTTTTGCAATCGCACCGGACAATTTTGCGTAATACCGGTTTCCATTGGCACGAAATATCTTTCCGGTAATCAAGGTTCCGTCTGCCCTTGCATACACCCGGCTTCCTTTTGCGGTTGTGTAAAACCCGTCTGTGGCAATGGTATAATCCGATGTAAGATAATACCTGTCTCCATTTCTGCTGATGGAGCGGTCCTTTGCAAGCGTGCCGTCCTTCGTTGCAAACACCATATCGCCGTCTTTCGTCGTGCAAATCTCATTGATCGCTACAGAGCCGTCCTTTTTCGCATAGTATTTGCTGCCGCCAAACGAAAACATCCGATCGGCAGCAACGATCCCCCGCTCATCCGCGTAGCATGGCTGCCCGCCGATAAGCACTACGATCATATCATATACAAATTCACCGTTGCTGTCCACGATTTGCAGCGTACCGTCTGCCCGCCGATAGGTTGCGTAAGTAAGATCCAAATCAGAGGCAGCGCTGCCCGCGCGAAACCGGCTGGCGGCAGACACAAAAACCGCGCCGTCTGCCGCAAACAGCCCCTGCCCTGCCAGCAAAACAGCCAGGCATACCGCTGCCGCAAACAGCAGGCGGCGAAAAAATGGCTCACAGTCCTGCTTTTCCTCATCCATCATAAAGCTTTGCTCCTTCCACAAGAAAATCTATAATTTCAGCACATTTTTGTCGCCAAACAATACCCTGTGCTTTTCTGTCTCATCCATCTCGACAAACTTTCCGCGGCGGTCATAATAAGTCAGCAAGTCTGAATTATGCGCTAAGCGCTTCGTGCCGTTGTCTGTCAAAAAACGCTCCACCTGGCTTAAATCCCCGGATTTTAATACCTGGGCAGCAACCGCTTTCTTTTCCTCTGTTTCTATTTCTGCTTCCGCTGCCGCATCCGTTAAAGAAACGTCTGGATCAAATTCCCCGGACAAGCTAAGCTCCATATTTTCTTCCGGGGCAGGCTGCTGCACATCATCAGCCTGTGCTTCTTCCAAACGGCTCGGGCCCCAGAAAGCCTTGAGCCACTCAACGACAGGTGAAAATAACCTGCGCAGGGCATTGGGCAGGGATACCTCTTTTTTCTGCGCAGCAGACGCTGCCTGCTTCCTGCCGGTATTTTTTGACAAGTCAAGGACAACCCCGACATCCTCTGTGTCTGTATGCGGCGTTCTTTTTTTTGCTGCCTGTGCAGCGCCCTTTCGTGCTTCTTCCTTCGATCCGGGCGTATTTTCATAGGCACGGACTGCCGGATTTTTTCTCTTTTGGCTGCCTGGAAACTCATAGCTTCCATTTCCACTGATCTTATCCACCATATCTAAACACCACCGTTTCATTCCACACGATTTCTCATGCGTTTCAGGCTGCGGATTTTCTGTTTCCACTCCTTGTCCACACGGTACGATTCACAAGTTTTTTGAATCGCCTTATTATGCGTAAAATCCTCCATCCGGTCATCCTGCAAATAGGCGTACGTCTCTTCTGGAAATTTTACAAAACACATGGAAACCAGCCATGCCTGCGCCATTTTAGCATAATACGCTTCGTGCCGCACCTTGTCGCAGACAGCAAACAGCTTCTGCAAATACTCCTGGCCAATAAAATGCGCCAGCATCGATACAAATGCAAAACGAATGCTGAATTCCGTATTCACTGAAACCTGCTCAAGCAGATAATCCCACCAGTACTCCGGCTGCTTTTTCATCCAATGATACGTCATGCAGCAGCTATCACAGACGCCCCAGTTATCGATCACCGGTATCAATACATCCAGCCATCTGCGCTGCTTCTCCCGATTCAGATCCGCATACCCGATCACCAGCCCGAACAGCATTTTTTCTTCGTAATATACTTCTTCGCTGTCATATGCGTCCTGGTTCAGACATGCCTGCTGCATCTGCTGCAAATACGCTTCGGCGTCCGTTTTTGCAATCCGCTTTGCGATTTCCCGCAGCTTCGGCAGGCGTACGCCGAGTATCCCCTGGGCTCCTGGCAGCAATTTTGCCTGAAAAGCCTGGTAATCCGCCTGTGCTGCCTGCTCCAGCTCTTTTCTAATCTGGTGCCTGATCGTCATGAAAACAACTCCCCGCAGTACTCCTGGTATATGGAAAAAAAGCTGTCCGTCGCCATTTCGCCGGAGTGCGCGGCATCCAGGCTCTCCCATGTATTCCGATAGATTTTTTTAGAAATCGTCCTGCTGTATGCATCGTATACATCCCCAAAGGCTGCTTTTTCCCGCTTCTGCACAATTTTGATTTTATTTGCGTCAGTTAATTCTTCATTAAACTTGTTGACACAATAAATAAAATAATAGCCGCTGTCTGTCTTAATACTGCCGGTTGCTGTCTGGTTGTCCAAAGCAAACGCCGCTTTTTCCACTTCCTGCGGCAGCTCTCCCCTGCCAAACTGGATCTTTACCTCTTCGGCTTCATTATAGGAGCTGGCGAGCGTGGAAAAATCTCCCCCGTTCTTTAATGCTTTTTTAACTTCCTTTGCCGTCTTGGAGTCAGATACTACAATCTGCATCGCGTCCATAATCCGCGCCTCATCGTCGCTCACTTCACTGTTGATGCCAACGGTCAGAGATTTGTAAAGCTTCTGAGCTAAAGCATAATCTTCATATAATTTTTGAATGTCTGTTTCATCCAGTTCCAGGTAAGACAGCTCCTTGTCGCTTAACGATTCATAGTATGCCTTTGCCGCCTTTGCAACCTCAGCCGTTTCCTCTTCTTCCAGCTCAATGCCGCGGCTCTTTGCCAGAGAATCCATGCTCAGGATCTTTGTAAGCTGCGCGATGGTCAGGTTTTTAATATACTCCTCAAGCGAATCCTCCTGTCCCTGCTGCCACAGGTCAACGCCCGCTACCGTACCGTACAGGTTCTGGTAATTCAGCAAATACACCTTTGCCTGTGCGACGGAATAGCTTTCCCCGTCCACCTTTAGCACCTGCCTGGACATAATCTGCGGGACATGGAGCGAATCTCCTTTTCCGCAGCCTGTTGCGGCACATAACAGCATTCCCGTGCACAAAAGCGCAGCCATTGTTCTTTTTCCCTTTGTTTTCATGCACTAAACCTCAACGACCAGGTATCTTCCGTCTGGAAGTGAAAATACCTCGCTTGCCTCTTCGATTTCCTTAAGGCTCATATCCGCTACGTCAGCGCCGCTCTCATCCAGATAATCCTTGACTTCCTTAAGGCTGTTACAGACAACCGCCAGGCAGTCCTCCAGAAATTCCTCTGCTTCCTCCTGTGTGGACGCTACTGTTTCACGGAACAACTGCGTTTGATGCTCCAAAAAATAATTGAGACATAGTTCATCGTACTGATTCATCCTTCGCCACCCCTTGCTATTTCAATTTGAACACTTTTATCATAGTAGAAAACGGTCAAAAAGGCAATGCAATTTCGTCAATTTTCTTAAAAACCTGATAAAGCTTTGCCACCGGAAGCCCGACAACGTTCTGGTAATCTCCCTCGATGCCTTCCACAAAACGCCCGCCGATACCCTGTATCCCATAGGCGCCTGCCTTGTCCATCGGCTCGCCGCTTTGCACATATGCTTCGATCTCTTTTGCGGACATCGGGTAAAACCGAACATTTGTGCACTCTGAAAATTGTATGCACTGTCTCGTTCCGTGCCGTATTATGATCAATGCAACACCAGTATATACCTGATGCACATTTCCCGCAAGCAGCTTTAACATTTCTTTTGCATGTGCTGCGTCCCTGGGTTTTCCCAGAATCTGCCCTTGAAATGCAACGATGGTATCTGCGCCAATGACCAGGGCGTCGGGATGGCTGGTGCTTAGGCTGTTGGGGGTTGGTGTGGGTTCGGCTGTGTTTTGCCCATAAACAGCCTGGCAGGTTTCGGCTGCTTTTTGTGCGGCTAACTGCTGTACGATTTTTGCGGGCTCGTGTTCGGTATAGGTTTCGGTGCCTTTTGCGGGGATTACTTCATAATTGGTAAAGAGCTGGTTTAGTAGTTCTTTTCGTCTTGGTGAGTTGGATGCGAGTATGATTCTCATGGGTGCTCCTTTCTGTTTTTTGGGATGTGAATGTGGAGTTGAACTGGGGGGGCGTGGTTGGGGGTTTTGTGGATGGGGGACGCTGGGAGAGGGGATGGGCACGCCCTGGCTGCGTCCGTTCCAGAAGGTTAAGAATCCCTAAGCATCCTGCGGATACGCTATGGCACCGTCCGGGCGCGGCACCTAGTTCGCCCTGGCTTTCAGCCAGCAGCT
>CAMUPC010000197.1 GCA_947090545.1 uncultured Eubacterium sp.
AGTATCCTGCTCATTAACCCAGGGGCGAAGCCAAGCGGCACCTTTAGCTGCTGGCTGCAAGCCAGGGCGAACTAGGTGCCGCGCCCGGACGGTGCCACAGCGTAACCGCAGGATGCTTAGGGCTCCTTACATTTTGGAATCGGAACCGCAAGCAAGCCCCGCGCCCCTTCCTCCAGCGTCCTTGCATAAGACAAAATGCAGCATTTGACCGAATTTTTTGCATAAGACAAAAATCATCTTTAAGTACCTGATACTTATCTTTTTCCATGTGCCTTTTGCCTTCGATGCTTATGTATCCCTTCCCAATGGTACTCGATCTCTTTGTAGTAAAATGCGTTCATCTCCGCGCACAGCAGCAGGATATACATGCAGAAATAGATCCAGAACATCGTCAGCACAATGGTCGTCAGCGAACCGTACATTGAAAACCCGTTAAAGTACCCTACATAAATCGAGACGCCTACCGAAAACAAATACCATACCACCGTGCATAATACAGCGCCTGGAAGCTGGTTGTGGAAGTTGATTTTATGCCCGGCGACTGCTTTGCGGTCTGGCAGCGAATAAAATGCCATCATAACAAGCAGGATCATAACCGGCGTGATAATCAGGATACGAAAATCCAGTATTTTCGACACGACGCCTCCGATCACCGGCAGATAATAAATTAAAAGCTCTTCCAACGACCTGCCGAAAATAATCAGTACGAGAAATAAGACTATGCCGACCAGAAAGCTGAAGGTATAAATAATTGCCTTAATCCTTAAGATCAGCCAGCTCCGTTTTTCCTTGACCCCGTTTACCTCATCCAGCCCGTCGGACAGGTAGTGCAGCCCTTTGGATGCCGACCAGATCGCAACGACTGCCGTTGTGGACAGGATGCCTGCGGACTCTGAAAATACTTCATCCAGGATCGTTATAATCACAGGCTCCAGATAGTCCGGCAGGTACTGGTGCACCCATTGCAGCAGCATCGCTTCTGATATCGGCGTATACTGAATCAGCGTAATAAAAAACATGATAAGCGGCACTAAGGACATCATAATAAAAAATGCTGTTTGTGCCGCATAAGCACCGATATTGTCTTCCTTACATTTGTCTAACAGCCGCAGGCTGTCTAAAAATACCCGTTTCATAACGCTTCCTTCCCAAATAGATATTAACGGACTGAACGGACCTTTGCACCATCATAATAAAAGGACAGGATTTTCTTATAATCCCAGCCCGACTGCGCCATGCCTGCCGCACCGTACTGGCTCATGCCCATGCCGTGCCCGTTGCCGCCGCCGGACAGTACATACCGCCTGCTTTTTTTGTCAAAAGAAATCGCAAAATACGCACTCGGCAAAAATCGGGAGGAGGTATCCTCCGTGCCGTCTGCATACGTGATTTTCTCCATCGCGCAGCCAAGCACCGAGCGTATATTATATTCCGATCTGATTTCCACTTTACCAAACTCGAACTGAATGGTCAATACTAAAATTGCCCCGCTTTCGCCCCGTTTTGTGCACGACAGCTTTTTTACGCCTCCAAAGCCTTTCATAGAAGCTGTGCGAACCGCTTTTTTTCCTGTGGTACGATAAAAAGTAATCAGTTCGGGATTGATTTTTCTTCTCTGGATGATCTTTTCCTTTAGCTCCTTGACGCAGGCGCTTGGTTCCACGGTTGCCTTCCAGCGGAAATATCGGCTGCTGCTGTCAAACGCGTCCGCGTCCTTGATGCTGATATATGCAAGGAACTTCTTTTCATCGGACAGGTTCAGCTTTTTCTCGGATGCTGCTTTGGGGTCTAACGATTTGATCTTTAAGTAAGGATAATCGTCCGCATCCTGGTTCCAGATCTCCATATTTGCCGTATGCCCGGCTGAAGAGGAAAAGTAATAGGCATTGACGATCTCGTCGTTGACAAACATCACCTCGCCTGCGGTAGCTTCCACAGCTTGAATATCCGCATCTACCACTTCTGACTTATTATACACCTGATAGTTCGTACTGTCATCAATCTGCGCGTGATAGCCGGCATAATCGCCCGCCGCCATCTGCCTGTATACATAGCTTCTCGCGCAGACTGCCTGTGCCTTGAGCGCTTCTTTGCCAAACGATGCGGGCATCTCGCTTGCCACAACCGAATACAGGTATTTTTCAATCTTGACTTTATTTACAATATAATAGCCCTGCGTATCCTTGTAAATCGTAAAGCTTCCATAATAGCCCTTAGAAGCCAGGCTGCCGTCCTGATTTGCCAGATACAGCCTGCCGTCTGGTTTAGACGGCTCGATCACCGCATACTTGCCCTTTTTCAGCTTCAGCCCCTTGACAGAAAGGACTTCTGACGGCTTCTTTTCGGTTGTTTTCTTGTTCTTTTTCACCGTCCAGTCACTGTCTGCGCTTACATAAACCTGGTCATAATAAATCTCGCCTTTGTTCAGCAGCAGTACGTTTACGGTATCGGAAAGCTTCTGCGCAGGCTTTGTTTCCTGTTTGCCTGTGCTGCCTGCATCGGCTTTTATATTTTTGATTTTTGTAACGACGCCGCCTTTGATGCAAAGCGTACACGACACAGCTCCAAACGCCTGCGAAAGCTCCTGCATCCCCTCTGCGTCGATGCATGGAATTTCATAGCTTTCTTTTTGATATTCCACGGAAAGTATGCCGCTTGAAGCTTTTTCATCCGCTCCGTTTTCATCCGAAGCTTTCCCAGCCTGGCGCTTACTGTCAGAGGCAGCATGTGCCTGCACCTGCCTGAGCGCTTCGGTTTTTTCTGATTCTGCTTTGATTCCAAGGATCGTATCATCCAGCAGATAAACGCCATATGTATGAAAACGCTCAAAACCAAGCGCCGCTATATTTCCCTTAAGCGTACCGCCTGCTGTCCGGCAGGTTTTTCCGTCCCAGGAAAGTACCAGGATCGTTTCTTTCTTCACTACGCCAGCCAGGTCCAGATAGTCCAATACCTGCTCATAACAGTCCATCACTGCTTCCCTCGTTAACCGCTCGTTTCCGCCGGCAACCGAAATCGTGCCTGCCAGTCCGATCTTTTGAACCAGCTCTTTTAACTGTCCCTGTGTCACATAGGATGCGGCATGTGTTTCCCCCGCTTCCGTCATCGCCCCGCCCTGCAAAAACGACATACAAGACGCCAGCTCCTCATTGGTTACATAGGAAAGTACCGCTTCCTCTTTTTTATGATAAAAGGCAAAAAACAAAAGCACGCCAAGAACCAGCACGCATGCGCCTCCCGCGGCAAGAAGCCCCGCGCCCTGTCTGGTCGGCTGGCGAAACGCCTGTTTTTTTTGTATGTGCTTTTTATTTCCATATTTTTTTAATTTCTCTGCTCTGTCCATTTCACTGCTCCAAAAACGTTCTATCTTCTATCAAAAATGGGTATGAAAATGCACCCATATAAAATATATGTATACACGAGATTTCTGTTTTATACCTGTTATCGGTCCATGCAGGCATTTGTTTGTAAAATGATAAAAGAAGCTGCGGCTTAGCAGCTTCTTTTTCATCTGATTGGAGTTATAAATTGGGATTCATAAATCCAATATCGTATTTCTGTTTCTTTCGCTAACTTTCTCTGGCGTTATTTCTTAAAAAATTCTTCCGTATACAAAAACGAAAACAGATACCCTTTGTAACAACCGTTCTTTTGTACTTTCATTTCTTTCTGTAAAAGCAGGTTTCTTTTTTCTGCCTTTTTTGAAGGCAATTCCTTGTTCCGCTTATCTGTGTAAGCAGTTTCTTTTTATGCCATCCTGTGAAAGCTTTATCTTAAGAATAGCCGCATAATATTGAATCAGTTCATAAACATTATGAAGTTCATCTCAGCTTCAGCTTCGCTTTGTCGTACGTATTTTGAACTGTTATCTTTTGTATATGATCACAAAGATTTCTCTTCTGTTTTTCATAGCTTTTGTATCATCCCACGAACTTCCTTTTCTCTTTTGCCTGGGCGATTTCTCGTCCACATCTTTGGCACCTTAAGATCTTCTGTATTTTTTGGATCTTCTTTGGTCTATTGGAATTTTTCTTTTGTACATTGTAGTAAAAGTACCCCCAAAGTGCCGGTCCCACAATTTTGACTCCTAGCAAAGCTAGGTGGGTAACCTCAATGAAGCTTCTGCCTTCCACTGCGTAATGATGGCCTGACATCCACTCCAAAATCTTGGAATCCCATAAAAGAAAATGTAGGTTCAAAATAGCAGGTTATCGAACACCCCAGGAATGTACTTTTATTAAAATTGATTATACTCTACTATGTGCAGTATTGCAACAATTATTTACATACAACATGATGTATTTTATGGTATTTTTGCTGAAATTCCCAAAACCCGTTGAAAATTAAGGGTTCTAAGTACCTCATGTATGACTTTAAGCGGCGCTCAAGAAAATGAACCCCATAGGCTGTATGAGGCTCATTTTTCCATTACAAAAACAATCTGTTATAATGTGTTCGCCTGTTCAACGACTTTCTGAATTGCCTCAGCAGCGTCTGCCGGAAGCTTATTAAAGCCGCCTTCTTTTGTATCCAGTTCCTTCACATTGTTCAGCCGGTCTGTCATACGTGCCTTCATCTGGCTGACATAATCTTTGTCAGACAGGTCTGGAACGAAGCCTTCCCACTCAAAGATCTCGATATCGGTAAATGGGCCCCAAGGCTTGAAGTCTGCACGGTTTTCCACAATCGCTTCCAAGATGCCAAGCGTATCCTTCGGCTGTACCTTTTTGCCCATAAAATCACCGGTATTAATAATGTAGCAGTCTACATGTTTCTCAGCTACGAGCTTTTTAAATTTCTCATAATCGTGTACAAGCGGATACGTACGGAATGGGTTTGCGTATGGCTCGATAACAAGTGCGTTCGGGTCTACGCCAGGCGCAAGCCTTTCTGCTGTCGACCTCTTGGTCGCAAGCGTTGCGCCCATTACAGAAGCAAGCGAAGCTCCTTTTAATTTTACAACAGGCGGCAGCGTCTGGTCTTTCATAATCCAGAAAATCGCGTTAACCGGGCTGTCAATCTTGTCTACACGGTTTGGCGACCACAGCTTGGACTTAATCGCGCGCCCGTTGCCGTTGCGGATATCTTCGGTTACAAGCACTACCTTGCCGTCCTCGTCTAACGTAGCGGAGCAGTTCTGTGCGGTTAACAGGAACTTGTTGTCCTCACATGCCGTCGGATAATCCGCGGTCTTGTCAAAGTACGTTGGCTCTAACGCGATCGAAGCACAGGTATCCGTATTGATTACAAATGCATCGTCATGCAGTACTTTAATCGAAGGATATTTGCCGTCATGCTTTGCATGTGTCAGTGTAGATTTGCCGGAGCCTGACAAGCCAAATACCGCCGCTACATACTTGGAGCCGTCGTCTCTTGTATATTCCTTCTGTCCGCCGTGGCAGGATGCGTAGCCGTTTCTGTTGGCGATCGCCCATGCAAGCGTCAGCGTGCCTTTTTTATGCTCGCCGAAGTATCTCATGCCAAGGATTGCCGCACAGTTCGTGTCGGTATTAAAGTAGCATAAGCACTTGCCGTCGCATACGTCTGTCTGGTCAGAGCCAGTCCACTGCGGATCGGAGAAAATATAAACATCCGGCTCATTGCCATTGCCGACTGGCAGGGATTCTTTATACATCTTTGTATAAGTGTCGTTCATATACTGGAAATTTAACATCCAGTTATAAAGGATATTTTCTTCGCCCTTTGGAATCAAAAGATGTGCCTTTACCATAAATTCAGGATCAAGCCCGATAAATACCTGTGCATGGTACATCGTCTTCCAGCGGGTATCATAAACAGCATCCATTAAGATCTTGTCAAGCTTTGCGCAGTCTGTGCCTTCCTTGCCCGTAATTCTTCTTGCAGCGGCATAACGCCCGGTAATCGAGCCGTCGTTAAACAGCAGCACCTTAGCCTCCGGCTCTAAGCCGATCTCTTCTGCCTTGTACACCGGCATATCGGTTACGATCGTACCAGGAGAATTTTTTGCAAGCTCATAAGCTTCTCTTAAGGTATTCACTTTTACGACATTGTTGCCGTAAAACGGTGCTTCAATAATCGCACGCGTATTTGTCACCGGAGAGCTTGCTTTTGGGAAACCTACCTTGTTCGGGCCGATTTCAGTTCTTGGATAAAAGGCTTTTGTTGACATTTATATCTTCCTCCTTTTAAATATTTTAGTTTTGCGCTGAATTTTCAAAAATAAAATTGAAAAAATTCACTATCTTAAACTATACACTATGTGATTTTTTTGTCAATCTTTTTTTCATAAAATGCTTCATAAAAAAGAAACCGATGCAAAAAATCTATCCCCTGGAATCCTTGCTTTTTTATGAAAAATATATAAACTTGCAGAATATTCATAATTTTTTCTTGTTTTCCGGTTTTGGTTTGTGTTAAGATAGGTGGCAGACAGGAGGTATGATTATGAAAGAAAACGAATTTTCCAAGATCACACCGGAGCTTCAGCGTCTTGCCGACTTAAGCGAGCGGCATTTTACGATTGACCCTTCCTTGTACAGCAAATACGATGTCAAGCGCGGACTGCGTGACATCAACGGCAAGGGCGTGTTAGTCGGGCTGACAGAGATTTCAGAAGTGTGTGCGACCAAAAGGGATGGAGACCAGATCATTCCTGCTGACGGCGAGCTGTTTTACCGTGGATACAATGTAAAGGACATTATCGCAGGGCTTGGGCCGGAGAATCATTTCGGCTTTGAAGAAAGCGCGTTCCTGTTAATCTTCGGCAAGCTTCCCACCAAAGCAGAATTAGCAGAATTTACTGGCCTGCTCTCTTACTACCGTTCCCTGCCGACAAGCTTTGTACGTGATATCATTATGAAAGCTCCAAGCCGTGATATGATGAATACGCTTGCGCGGAGCGTTCTTACCCTTTATTCTTATGATAACAGAGCAGACGACATCTGCGTACCAAATGTGCTGCGCCAGTGTATGCAGCTTATCAGCTTATTCCCGTTGCTTTCCGTTTATGGCTACCAGGCATACAGGCACTATCACGACGGCGACAGCCTGTTTATCCATAAGCCGCTGCCTGAACTGTCCACAGCGGAGACGATCCTGCATATCCTGCGCCCGGACAGCAAGTATACGCCACTAGAAGCGAAGCTTTTGGATATTGCCCTGATCCTGCATATGGAGCACGGCGGCGGCAATAACTCCACATTTACGACACACCTCGTATCGTCCTCAGGCTCCGATACGTATTCCGTAATCGCCGCTTCGATCGGTTCCCTAAAAGGCCCAAGGCACGGCGGCGCCAACATCAAGGTTGTGCAGATGTTTGAGGACCTGAAAGAAAAACTGAACGACTGGACAGACGAGGAGGAGGTACGTACGTACTTAAAAGCAGTCCTCAACAAAGAAGCGTTTGACCATGCGGGGCTGATTTACGGTATGGGGCACGCTGTATACTCTCTCTCAGACCCGCGTGCAAGGATCTTCCGGTCTTATGTGGAACGGCTTTCGATCGAAAAGGGCTATACGGAAGAATTTGCCCTCTATTCGCTTGTAGAACGGCTTGCGCCGCAGGTGATCTCTGAGGAACGCAAGATTTACAAGGGCGTCAGCCCAAATGTGGATTTTTACAGCGGGTTTGTATACCATATGCTTGGGCTGCCGTTGGAGCTGTATACGCCGATTTTTGCGATTGCGCGTATTGCGGGATGGAGTGCGCATCGGCTTGAGGAGATTTCTTACAATGGGAGGATTATGCGGCCTGCTTATATGAGTGTTTCCAGCCGGAGGGAGTATGTGCCGATGGATGGGCGTGAGAGTGAGTTGTAAGTTGTCAGAGAGTTAGTTTGTGTGAAGAATACGGACGCTGGAGAGAGGGGAGCGGGGCTGGATTCCTGCTCCTATTCCAGAATGTAAGAAGCCCTAAGCATTCTGCGCTACATATCGGCACCGTCCGGGCGCGGCACCTAGTTCGC
>CAMUPC010000198.1 GCA_947090545.1 uncultured Eubacterium sp.
TAACCTTCTGGAACGGACGCAGCCAGGGCGTGCCCATCCCCTCTCCCAGCGTCCCCCTCCCAGACTCCCCCCATGGATTCTCAGTCACCTTTTTTGTACTGCAAAAAAAACAAGCAGCATAAAACAGATGTGATAAAATGCAAATAGGAGTTTAAGCTCCAGCAGGAGCATGTGTTTTGTTTTACGCAAAAGAAAGGATCTGAGAAGTAATGTTTGCGAATTTAAAGGTACGAACCAGGCTGATTCTGCTGACAGCAGTTGCCGCGGTATCAATGTGCGTCATGGGCGTGATGAATATGAAGGGGATGGAACAGTCCTATCAGCAGTCTGTTTCCAGCCTGGAAAACGCATTGTATGACGACTATGACGAGCAGATTAAGGCGCAGGTGGAAAATGTAGTTTCATTGATTCAGCAGTTTTATAGCAAATACGAAGCAGGAAGCTGCACAGAGCAAGAAGCCCAAAAGATGGCGGCAGATGCGGTGCGGGAGCTTCGTTATGGAGAAAACGGATATTTTTGGATTGATACATATGAGGGCGACAATGTCGTCCTGCTTGGCGGGGAAACGGAAGGGACGAACCGCCTGGAAGCACAGGACAGCCAGGGCTACCAGATGATTAAGGACATTATTAAAAACGGGCGCCAGCCAGACGGTGGGTTTACGGAATATTATTTTACGAAAGAGGGGGATTCACAGACATATCCGAAACGTGCTTACAGCAAAGCCTACGAACCGTGGGAGTGGGTTGTGGGTACCGGCAATTATGTAGATGAGCTGGAAGAGATTGCGCTCAGAGACAGCGAGCCGATCCGTGAGATTTTTGAGCGGACAAAACGGCTCTCGATAGGGTCGATCGCGGCGGCAATCCTGCTTTTGATTGTGATTGCCCTGTTTATTGTAACAGATATCGCAAAGGCTTTGAAAGCAGCGTCCGGGCAGATGGATTGTCTGGCGCAGGGGGATTATGTTACGGATCGAATGAAAAAATATGAGCGGCGCAAGGATGAGTTTGGCAGCCTGGCGCGGTGCATCAATGATATGAAATCCGCGATGGCAAGCCTGATCCGGCAGGTACAGGCAGAATCAGAAACGATCAGCAGTGCTGCCGGGTCTGTCAGTACGTGTGTGGCAAAGCTTAATGATGATATTTCCAGTGTATCTGCGGCAACGCAGCAGCTTTCGGCAGGGATGCAGGAGACTGCGGCAACCACGACAATGGCAAATGAATCTGCCGGGGATGTGCACGCGGCAGTCCAGCATATTGCAAGCCGTTCCCAGGATGGCGCACAAGGCGCAGCAGAGATTAAAGGCAGGGCAGAAGAGACAAACCACAGAATCCAGAGCGCCCAGGAAAAGGCGGTGCATCTGAAAAATGAGATTCAGCAGGATCTGGAGAGCGCGCTGGAAAATGCCAAGGTCATCGACCAGATCTATGAATTGTCTGGAGTCATTATGAATGTCGTGTCCCAGACGAATCTGCTGTCTTTGAATGCATCGATCGAAGCGGCAAGGGCGGGAGAAGCCGGAAAAGGCTTTGCTGTTGTCGCAGGTGAAATCGGCACGCTTGCAGAACAGTCCAGGCAGACTGTAATGAAGATCCAGGAGGTAACCCAGGAAGTGACCCAGGCAGTCGAGAATCTGTCGTTTAATGCCAGAAAGCTGCTGGATTTTGTCGTTGCAGATGTGACGTCAGATTATGAAGGATTTTTAACGATCGGCGAACAGTACAGCCAGGACGGTGCTTCGGTCGATGAACTGATGCGTGAGTTCAGTACGATTGCGCAGGAGCTGTTTGACAATATGGAAGGCATCAAAAATTCGATGAACGATATTTCCAAGGCGGCAGAGGAAGGCGCGGAAGGCACGACGGAGATTGCGCAGCGTGCCAGCGTAATTGCGGAGGAGTCGGAGGAAGTATTGCAGCAGGTTACCAGGACAAGGCAGAGCGCGGAGACGCTGCGTGCGGAGATTGGGAAATTCCGCGTAGATGCGGATGCTTCCCTGTAATGCCTGCGTATTGTAAATTTTTGAGAAAAGAATTGACATTTGATAAGAATGCGTTATAATTAATTTGTCTTATGGAAATCAATTATACAAACAAACTGCAAAAAGAGGGGGAGCGTAGCAATACGGTTTCCCGCTTTTTTATCGAAATTAACTACTGTATTCCTAGGGGAATACTATGAAATAGCACCGGCTGCTGTCAAAGCGGGCTGGAGTGCATGGAATGATAAAGGAGGACGATTACGAATGGAAAAGCTGATCTATCTTGACAATGCGGCGACGACGGCGTTAAAGCCAGAAGTGTTTGATGCGATGAAGCCGTATTTTTTGGAAAATTACAGCAATCCAAACAGTGTGTATACGTTTGCGCAGCAGAGCAAACAGGCGGTGGAGCAGGCAAGAGAGACGATTGCCGGCGTACTCGGGTCTAAGCCGAATGAGATTTATTTTACCGCGGGCGGCAGCGAGAGCGATAACTGGGCGATCAAGGGATGCATGGATGCATTTGCTTCCAAAGGAAAGCATATGATTACAACGAAGATCGAACACCATGCCGTACTGCATACATGCGAATATCTGGAGAAAAAGGGCTGCGAGGTGACATATCTGGATGTGGATGAAAACGGGTGCATCAGCCTGGAAGAGCTGGAACGCGCGATTCGCCCGGATACCGTACTGATCTCTGTGATGTTTGCGAACAACGAAATCGGCACGATCGAGCCAATCCGAGAGATCGGGGCGATCGCAAAAAAGCACGGCGTATTGTTCCATACAGACGCAGTGCAGGCATTCTGCCATGTGCCAATCCAGGTGGACGAGCTGAATATCGATTTGCTGAGCGCCAGCGCGCATAAATTCCACGGGCCAAAAGGCGTCGGATTCTTATACTTAAGGAACGGCATTAAGCTTGGCGCCTATATCCACGGCGGGGCACAGGAACGCGCGCGCAGGGCAGGCACCAGCAACGTGCCGGGGATCGTAGGCATGGCGAAGGCAGCAGCGCTTGCAGCGCAGTCAATGGAAGAAAACGGCAGAAAAATCGCGGCGGTCAGGGATCATCTGATCGAGCGGGTGCTTGCCGATGTTCCGTACGCGCGCTTAAACGGGCACCGCACGCTGCGCCTGCCGAACAATGTGAACTTCTGCTTCCGGTTTATCGAAGGCGAATCGCTGCTTATTATGCTTGACCAAAAGGGAATTTGTGCGTCAAGCGGTTCTGCGTGTACGTCCGGCTCGCTAGACCCGTCGCATGTACTGCTGGCAATCGGGCTGCCGCATGAGATTGCGCACGGATCGCTGCGTTTGACTTTATCCGAAGAGACGACGGTGGAAGAGGCAGATTATGTGGCGGACAGCTTAAAGGCGATTGTAGACCGATTAAGAAGCATGTCTCCGCTGTATGAGGATTTTGTAAAGGAACAAAAAAATAGCTGAAAACAAAACAGGATCGAAAAAGTATCAGGGCTCAAACAACACAGAAAGCAAAAAATAGAAATCGAGCACAAGAACCAAACGCAAAAGGAACTGCGTACAGAATTTGAAAATAAAATGAAAAAGAGAAGGAGGAAGAACGGCAATCGTTCAAACAAAGAGATGTATAGTGAAAAAGTAATGGATCATTTCAATAATCCGCGAAATGTCGGTGAGATCGAGGACGCCAGCGGCGTAGGCACCGTCGGCAACGCCAAGTGCGGCGATATTATGCGTATCTATCTCGATATCGATGAGGATACGAAGGTCATTAAAGAATGCAAGTTCAAGACTTTCGGCTGCGGTGCAGCAGTGGCGACAAGCAGCATGGCGACCGAGCTTGTCAAAGGGAAAACGATCTACGAAGCGCTGAAAGTAACAAACAAAGCAGTGATGGAAGCATTAGACGGGCTTCCTCCGGTGAAGGTGCATTGTTCGCTGCTTGCCGAAGAAGCGATCCATGCCGCATTGTGGGATTATGCGCAGAAAAATAACATCGAGATCGAAGGTTTGCAGCCGCCGAAAGCGGATATCTCAGAGGAAGAACCAGCCGAAGAGGAATAGAGACGCCGCCTGAATAGGGACTTGGATTAGGAGAAAGCAGATGAAAGAAAAAGTTGTAGTCGGTATGTCGGGAGGCGTGGATTCTTCTGTCGCAGCATATTTGCTGAAAGAACAGGGCTATGACGTCATAGGCGTGACAATGCAGATCTGGCAGGAGAAGGACAGCCAGGCAGCCGCGCAGGAAGGCGGATGCTGCGGGCTTTCAGCAGTGGATGATGCGCGCAGGGTAGCGGCGCAGTTGGACATTCCTTATTATGTGATGAATTTCCGCGCGCAGTTTCAGGAGCATGTCATCGACTACTTTATTCAGGAATACCGCCTGGGGAGAACGCCGAATCCCTGTATCGCCTGCAACCGTTATGTAAAGTGGGAGGCGCTGCTGCACCGCAGCCTCGGCATCGGTGCGGATTATATTGCAACCGGGCATTACGCGCAGCTCGTAAAGCTTGAAAACAACCGCTACACGCTGCGCCAGTCTGCAAGTGCAAAAGACCAGACATACGCGCTTTACAGCCTGACGCAGGAGCAGCTTGCGCATACGCTGTTTCCGATTGGGGACAGTCCAAAAGACAAGGTGCGCGAGATCGCAAAGCGTGCCGGATTGAATGTGGCGGACAAACCGGACAGCCAGGAGATCTGCTTTGTCCCGGATCATGATTATGCCGCGTTTATCAGCCGCGAGACGAAAGAAGCGGAAGCTACCGGGAACTTCGTAACAGCAGACGGCACGGTGCTGGGGAAGCACCAGGGGATCACGCACTATACGGTCGGACAGCGCAAAGGGCTGGGGCTCGCGCTTGGAAAACCCGTGTTTGTCACGGCGATCCGTCCCGATACCAACGAGGTTGTGATTGGATCAAATCAAGACCTGATGGTTACAGAGCTTACCGCGGAAACGATGAATTATATGGCAGTGGAGCGCCTGGAACCAGGCAGGCGCATCACTGCAAAGATCCGGTATTCGCATCAGGGAGAAGAAGGTGTGCTGACGGATGTCTCAGCAGACGGCAGCAAGATCCGCCTGCGGTTTGACCGCCCGGTACGCGCCGTAACGCCCGGGCAGGCAGTCGTACTTTATGAGGACGGATACGTGCTCGGCGGCGGCACAATTGTATCATGAAGGATGAAATGCAAATGCAATCGAAAAAGATAATGGAATAATGCAATCGAAAAAAGCTAATGGAATAAAGCAATCAAAAAAGCTAATGGAATAAGGCAATCAAGAAAGAGAATCAGAAAAAAAGAGTCAAAAAAAGAGAATCAGAAAAGAGAATCAGAAAAAGAGAATCAAAAAAGAGAGTCAGAAAAAGAGAATCAAAAAAGAGAGTCAAAAAAAGAGAATCAGAAGAGAGTCAAAAAATAGAGAATCAGAAAAGACAAAAGAACAGAGATTCTCAAATAAAGAAGAACCAGGAGGAAATCAAAATGGCACAAAGTCAATGCAGCGGATGTCCAAGTGCATCGAGCTGTTCAGCCGAGCAGCGTGAGAACTGCGCTTCTGCGCAGGAGCCGCAGAGCATGTTGGAACCAGCGAACAAATATTCCAAAATTAAAAAGGTGATCGGCATTGTCAGCGGAAAAGGAGGCGTCGGCAAATCATTTGTTACCGCGTCTCTTGCAGCCGCAATGAAAAAAGCCGGGCATCCGACAGGCATTATGGATGCGGACATTACAGGACCGTCTATCCCGAAGATGTTCGGGGTCACAGGGGAGGCTTACGGCAACGCCGAAGGCATGATTCTTCCGTTGGAAACAAAGGACGGCATTAAGCTGATGTCGATCAGCCTGCTGATGGAAAACCCGCAGGACCCGGTGATTTGGAGAGGCCCGGTCATCGGCGGTGCAGTCAAGCAGTTTTGGACGGACGTTGTCTGGGGAGAGCTGGATTATTTGCTGATTGATATGCCGCCGGGCACCGGGGATGTGCCGCTGACGGTATTTCAGTCGCTTCCGGTAGACGGCATTATCGTAGTGACGTCTCCGCAGGAATTAGTGCAGATGATTGTAACAAAAGCATTTCGTATGGCGGCAATGATGGATATTCCGGTGCTTGGCGTGGTGGAGAATTTCAGCTATCTGAAATGCCCGGACTGCGGCAAACAAATCCGCCTGTTTGGGGAAAGCCATGTAGACGAAGCCGCAAAAGAGCTGGGTATTCCAGTGCTTGGCAAGGTGCCGTTAGACCCGGCGATGGCACAAGCCGCGGATGAAGGAAACTTTTATGAAACAGAGCATCCGTATTTAGACGCTGCAATACAAGTGCTGCAAAACTGCTAATTAAGAATGGGACAAAGAGCCAGTAAGGGAGCCTGATGACAATCCCGGTGCTAAATAAAATAAAAAGGGGAGCGGCAAAGAAAACTGCCTGCTTCCCTTTTTTTTTACTGTGCCAGATCGATCTGCTGCATCGTTCCGGCAGTCCCGTCCTCATATAAATACATCCCGGTCTGCCGAACCACCGCGTTCGTTTTGTTGTCCGCCTCAGAGTTCAGTGAAAACTCCGTATTGACATTTCCAAGATAGATCGCCCCGACGCCTGCTGCGCCAAGCCCGCGCAAAATGTCATTGCCGTTCTCATCCTTCTGCCAGATCAGCAGCTTGTCAAAAATCTCGTCCGCCTCGTCAATCCAGCCGTTGCCGTCGTCATCGTATTTTGCCAGGTCCGCAAATCCATTGCCGCTTGCTGTGCCGAACAATTCGCTGCCGTCATTGATGATGCCGTCTCCGTTTTTATCAAGGGCAAGAAATCCGCTGCCGGCGTTCAGGCGGGAAATCTGCTCCTTGTGCCCGTCCGCGTCCAGGTCAAAATAAAACTTCTGGTCTGAGACAGAAGCAGCCTCGGCGTTCAGGTTGATGACAAGCGGGTCGGTCAGGCGGACAGCGCTCATATCTAAGAAAGTAGACGTTTCTTCATAAAAAGACCGCGACATTTCCACCTCGACATTAAAGCTGATCTCTTTGCCGGATGCTGTAACGACCTTGCCTTCGGTGGCAAAGCTGGTATGCTCCGCTTCAAAGTAATTCTGCCTGCTGAATGACAAAAAGCTCCCGCTCCCGGAATAATCGCCAAGCAGGGCGGAAACAGGGTCAAGCGACTGGTTTCTGCCGCCCCAGAACATTTGGCGCAGAATATACCCGATCGACTGTCTGCGGACTTGGTGCAATTGAAGCGATTGCAGTCCCCGGCTGTTTTCCATACGAAAACTGCGGATGCTGCGCCCCTGGGAATAGCGCGCCATCAGGTCGTCCGTGGAATCGGACAGGCTGGACTGGCTTTTTCCCTGCTCAGGATCTTTGTTCACCTTATTTTTTAGCGAGATGGAAGCTGTATGTGAGAGCTGTCCCACAAACTGCGTGCTGCCGCCCCAGATGGACATGTTGTGATAGCTGCGCTGGGAATTCATTTTTACTGCACTGGATGAAATGATCATAAACACAAACCTCCCTGAAAAATATAAAATGGAAAAGGACTGCATACGAAAAACGGTATATGATTTAAGTTGGATGCTTAAATTACATACCGTCCGTGGTTTTTGGTGTTGTTTTTACAATCCTTGTAACTACTTTGATTATCGGAAGATATTGGGAAATAATTAACCAGTTATGGGGATACGCGGGTGTCCGTTCGTGACATTTTGAGTGTTAAATTTGGGCGTGGGAGTGGGGGTTGTGGATTCGGGGACGCTGGGAGAGGGGATTGGCACGCCCTGGCTGCGTCCGTTCCAGAAGGTTAAGAAGTCCTAAGCATCCTGCGGGGACGCTGTGGCACCGTCCGGGCGCGGCACCTAGTTCGC
>CAMUPC010000199.1 GCA_947090545.1 uncultured Eubacterium sp.
TCTTCCAAGTCCGCAGCCAGGGCGTGCCAATCCCCTCTCCCGGCTGGTTTTCGCAAGTTCTGCAATAATAACGGTGCATCGTTTTGTGCAGCATCGTTTTGGCAGCTTTTTGGTTCTGTGCGGTATCCACATAGCTTGGGATGTGTTGTACGCAACATTCTGTGTGGATAAAGTGCCAGAGGAATCGTTGACTGTAAAATGTATTTTATGCAGAGCCCTGAAAAACCAGCCGGAGGAAGGGGCGCGGGGCTTGCTTGCGGTTCCGTTGGAAAAATGTTTAGGAGCCCTTAGCGTCCTGCTCGATACAGCAGGGGCGAAGCCAAGCGGCACCTTTAGCTGCTGGCGGAACGCCAGGGCGAACTAGGTGCCGCGCCCGGACGGTGCCTCAGCTTTCCGCAGGATGCTTAGGGCTCCTTACATTTTGGAAAAGGAACCGCAAGCAAGCCCCGCGCCCCTTCCTCCAGCGTCCTTCTCTGCCAAAATGCAACACTTGACCCAAACCATCCCCATCCAAAGAGAACAAGGCAATTACCATTGTTACAAGGCAGAATTTATGGTAAACTGATTTTAACAGGTATAAAACTGTAAAAATTAGAAAATCGGAGGTATTGTTTCATGAAGAAACGGTTTCACAAAATAGGCACAGCAATCCTAGCAGGTATCTGCTGCATATCCATCTTTGGCGGCTGTAGTTCTGCCACAGACGGGCAGCAGGCATCGGAAAACACCGATCAAGCGCAGGAAGCACAAGCCCAGCAGCAGACAGGGACAAAAAACCTTGGTGAATTTTCCCTAGAGGATATCACAGGCAAGGCTTATACCAATGAGATGTTTCAGGATTATAAGCTGACAATGATCAATTTATTTACAACGTGGTGTACGCCTTGTGTTAATGAAATACCGGATCTGGAAAAGCTGCATGTTCAGATGGCGGGCCAGGGAGTAGGCGTCGTCGGCATTTTATTGGATGGGGTTGACGAAAAAGGAAACAGGAACGAGGAGTCAATAGAAAAAGCGAAGCTGTTAGCCGAACGTACAGGCGTTTCTTATCCGTTCCTGATCCCGGATGCGGGCGGCATGAATGGCAGGCTGAATGGAATCGAAGCATTTCCAGAAACGTTTTTTGTAGACCAGGACGGCAATATCGTAGGGGAAACGTATACGGGCAGCCGCGGTCTTGAGGATTGGACAAGCATCGTGGAGACACAGCTAAAGAGCTTGGATGGAGAGCAGCAGTGAGGCGCGGCGGGAGTTTTGGCTGGCTGGGAATTGGTGCCGCGGCTGTAGGGCTTTGGATGATGGGATATGGAATCTGGCGCGGGGAGATGAAGGTAGTGTTGGAAAAGGCAATCAATATCTGTATGGAGTGTATTGGCATTGGATAAGAAGAAAAAACCAAAGGAATGGCACCGCCACCGGATACAGGCGCTTTGGGCGCTGCTGACAAACAGCTATCTCGCCGGGTTTTTACAGGGAAAAATATACAGGGGAAAGTTAAAAAATCTCTGTGTGCCAGGGTTAAACTGTTATTCCTGCCCGGGAGCGCTCGGCGCCTGCCCGATTGGGGCGATGCAGGCTGTCATTGGGAGCTGGAATTTTAAATTTGCGTTTTATGTGTCAGGATTTTTAATTTTTATCGGCGCGGCTGCGGGAAGGCTTGCCTGCGGCTGGCTGTGCCCGTTCGGGCTGATCCAGGATTTGCTGCATAAGATCCCGTTTCCGGTAAAAATAGAGACTTTTCGGGGCGACAGGCTCCTGCGCAGGTTAAAGTACCTTGTCCTGGTACTGTTTGTCCTGCTGCTGCCGCTTTGCCTGGTAGACGTGCTTGGACAGGGGGTGCCGTATTTCTGCAAGCTGATCTGCCCGGCAGGGACACTCGAAGGCGGCATCCCGCTTGTGCTGATGAACGCATCTATGCGCAGTGCGCTTGGATGGCTGTATGTATGGAAAAATGTGCTGCTCGCCGTGACCATCGTGCTGGCGATGATGATTTACCGTCCGTTCTGCAAGTATCTCTGCCCGCTTGGTGCCGTATATTCTGTATTGAATCCGATTTGTGTGTTCCGCTATCGTGTCGATCAGGAGAAATGTACCGGATGCGGGGCGTGCAGCAAAGTATGTAAGATGCAGGTTGACCCGGTACGGCAGGCAAACCACCCGGAATGTATTCACTGCGGGCAGTGCAAAAAGGTGTGCGGGGTACATGCGATCCGATAGGAGTCTGACAACTTTTTGTAGTTTGTAAAATTGTATAGCGGAAAAAGGGATCTGGAAAGAATTTTCAGTAATTAGCTGTTGCAGAATCAGGAAAAAGGCGGTAAAATAAAAGTGATACAGCAGGCAATGCTGCCGCTGTAAGAAGCGCAGATTGGAAGGGGGAGTGGCTATGAGTATGCAGACGGTCTATATCACCTGTATGGCAGGCGGGATTTTATTATTGCTGTCGTCGATTATTTTCAGTGCCGCTGATGATTTTTTTGACTTCGCGGCATTTGATGTATTCAGCATTGATTTGGGGGAGTTTGACCTGGATATTCTGCCGGTTTCTATGAAATCGCTCTGTCTGGCGGCAACCGTGTTTGGCAGTGTCAGTATGCTGCTGATGGATCAGCAGATGGCTGTGCGCCATGTGATTGCGGGTGTCTGTGCTTATATTGGTGCGTTTATCGTACAGAATATTACGGGATTTTTAAAAAACCACCAGTCTGAGGCAGATACGCTTGAGAGCATATGCAGCCGCAGTTATGTCGTCAACGTTTCGATACCTCAGCAGGGATACGGCTCCGTGGCAAGCACCGGGCAGAACAGCTCCGTCATTACCCTGACGGCAAAGTCGGCGGACGGCAGCGCAATTGCAGCAGGAACAAAGGTACAGATTGTCAATATTGCGGAGCATGTTGCGATCGTAATGAAGCAGTAGCTTTAAGGAGGACAAAGGATGACGCTGAATGAATTATTACCGATCATTGCCATTCCACTTGTGATTATATTAGTGCTGATCGCTATTTTTTCCATGTGGAAAAAGGTGCCGCAGGATAAAGCGGGAGTTATTACTGGATTAAAACGCCGTGTCATCACCGGCGGAGGCGGGCTGGTGATCCCGGGCGTAGAGCGGATCGACTACATATCGTTAGGAAATATGCCGCTGCGCGTCGATACGAAAGGGAGCCTGTCCTCCCAGGGCGTGCCGATTTCGGTCAGCACAACGGCGGTCATCAAGGTACGCAACTCGCCGGAAGCGATCCTGACAGCGATTGAACAGTTTACAGGGAAAAACGAACAGGAAATTATTAAAAATATTATGTCGACCGCTACCGCAGTGCTGGAAGGCAAGCTGCGTGAGATTATCGCGACGATGACGGTCGAGGACCTGTATCAGAAAAGGGAAGCCTTTTCCAGCCAGGTGCAGGAGGTCGTCGGCACAGAGCTGGGCAACATGGGGCTGGAAGTGAAAAACTTTACCATTACCGATATCTCGGATGAAAACGGATATATTGAAGCACTCGGAGAAGGCATGATCGCACAGCGTAAAAAAGACGCTGAGATTCAAAAGTCCGAAGCGAAGCGGGAACAGGATGAACGCACCTCTGAAAATATAAAGATCGGCGAGCAGGCGAAGCTGGAAGCGGCAACCGCGATCAAGCAGGCGGAAAAAGAAAAGCAGGTCGCAGAAGCACGCTATCAAAAGGAGATCAGTACAGCAAACGCAGAAGCAGAGCTGGCACATGACATCCAGCGCAAAAAGACGCAGAAAGAAGTGATCCAGGCGGAAATGGACGCTGAGCTGATCCGCCAGCAGCGCCAAAAGGATATCGCGGAAGCCGAGATCCAGGTACAGATCACACAGGCACAGAAAAACACCGAACTGGCACAGCAGCGGGCACTGGAAAAAGAAAAGCAGCTTCTATCCGATGTCGTAAAGCCAGCCGAAGCAGGCAGAAAAAGACTCGAACAGGAGTCTGAAGCAGATAAATACGCACAGATCAAAAAGGCGGAGGCAGAAGCTGAGAAAAAGAAAATCGACGCACTCGCCGAAGCCGAAGCAATCAAGGCAAAAGCAGTAGCCGAAGCACAGGCGATCGAAGCAAAAGCAAAAGCCGAAGCCGAGGCGATCGCAAGAAAGGGCAGCGCACAGGCGGAAGCAAAGAAAGCATCTCTGCTTGCCGAAGCCGAAGGCTTAGAGCGCAAAGCCGAAGCGATGCAGAAGCTCAACAGCGCCGGCGTGATCCAGATGGTAATTGACAAGCTGCCGGAAATGGCAAGCGCCGTTGCACAGCCATTAACCGCCATTGACAAAATATCGATCATTGACAGCGGAAACGGAGAATCCGGCGTTGCCCAAATGGGCAGCTACGTACCGTCCCTGCTCGCGAAAACGATGGAAACCGTCAGAGAGACGACTGGATTCGACATGCTTGACGCAATGAAGGCAAATACGATCCAGGCGCAGACCGAGCGGAAGATCCAGGTAGAAGGACTGCCTGGCGAACAGAAGGCGCGGATGGATCAGAAAACGGAACCAGAAGCGAAGCCTGCGGATGGATCAGAAAACTAAGCCAGAATCAGAAATCGCGGATGCATAGAAAAACTGAGCCAGAAGCTGTGCATAAATTTTTAATGATATAACTGACATAGAAGTAAACACCCCTGCATACAATGTAACAACAAGGATTGCAGGGGTTTCTTTTGAAAAGTTATATTGAAGAACGAGCGGTCGAGATCGCAAATTATATTATACAATACAATGCGACAGTGCGCCAGGCGGCGAAAAAATATGGCATCAGCAAATCTACCGTACATAAGGATTGCACCGAACGGTTAGAACAGGTCAATCCGACATTAGCCGCAGAGGTCAGGAAAGTACTGGACGTCAATAAATCCGAGCGCCATATCCGCGGCGGACTTGCTACAAAGGAAAAATATCTTCATCATCATTATGTATAAAATTGGATTTATGGATGACAGGCTCTGAAATTGGTGTTATAATGTTTTGCAACAGGCAGCAGTTAACCGAATGAAAAATCCTTCACAGGAGACGGTATCTTCTCCGAAGAGGGCAAAAACATGGATGAAAACAGAAAAGAAGAACAGAGCATTTCCATCAATGACATGGAATACCTGCCGGTGACCAGAGGGGTCAGGGAAAGTATGCGGGTGCAGAAAACAGAATACATCCGCCAGCAGATGCGCAGGCGCCAGGAAAGCGAGGACGCGCTGATGGCGCAGCTTCTGGAAGAACAAAGAGTCATCGATGGCTTACAGAAAAAAATCAACGAAAATCTGGAACAGACGGAGGAATCGAGCAAATACAACAAAGAGTTTCAGGAAAGCATGAATGCACAGATTTATGCCCTGCACGGAATCTCCGAGGATAAGCTGGAGGGCATGAGGGAATACAAAAACGCCTATTATCAAGGCTGCGCATTTTCCCTGTTTCTGTTGTCAGCGGCACTCATTATTTTGTGCGGTGTACTGCATGGATTTGCGTCGGAAATCTGTGTATTTATGCTTGCATATACCGGAATCGAAGGAGCACTGCTTACTCAGAAGCACAAGCGCACAAGGTTTGTGGACTGGCTGTGCAGGCTGCTGTACCTGCTGATGTTTCCAATGATGATGGTGATGTTCGTCTGCTACGAGCTCAAGTACCCAGAATACGGCATCTTTATGCCATATGCGGTCGCTGCGGGAATCGGTGTGCTGATTTTTGCAACGTTTTCTTATTTTTTGTACAACCCATACCAAGGCATGAAGAAAAAAGTACGAGCAGCGAAAGACCATATCCAGGACATCGAAAAAATCGCAAAAAAAGAAGTGCGCAAAAACCAGAAAACACGCGAAAAAGAAGAAAAGAAGTATCACAGGCAGCTTAAAAAAGAGGACAAGCAGCAGGAACGCCTGATCCGAAAAAGTGAGCGCACGCATACATTGCGGGGCTTTTTTGCACGATGCAGGCAAAAAACAGCAAAAACCGGCAGTACGCACAGTCCTAAAGAGCAGTCCGTGCAGCAGGAGCAGGAGGCTGCGCAGGAAGAACAAAACGCAGAGCAAAAAGAGCAGATAGAGGTTGCAGTCAAGCCGGAGTAAGAAATGGCGGATAAAGCAGCAGTCAAGCCGGAGGAATATAGTTATTTCATGTTTCACCGTGCTATGGGTATGTGAAAGAAAAACAGATAATAGAGAACAATTGAAAAATAAGGCATAAGAGAGGAAAGAGAATGAGTCAGGAAAAAGTTATTGTGCTGGATTTTGGCGGACAGTACAATCAATTGATTGCGCGGCGGGTGCGTGAATGCAACATTTATTGTGAAGTGCATCCGTACCAGACTCCCGTAGACAAAATCAGGGAAATGAGTCCAAAAGGGATTATTTTTACAGGCGGGCCCAACAGTGCATATTTGGACGAGTCCCCAGTATGCAGCAAAGAAATCTTTGAGCTTGGCATTCCTATTTTGGGAATCTGTTATGGTTCTCAGGTGATGGCACATTTACTGGGGGGAAGTGTAAAAACAGCGCCTACAAGCGAGTATGGCAAAACAGAGGTAACAGTAGACGCTGAAAGCAAGCTGTTTGACGGTGTGCATCCAAATACAATCTGCTGGATGAGCCATACAGACTATATTGAAAAAGCTCCTGACGGATTTCACATTACGGGGCGTACTCCGGTTTGCCCGGTTGCCGCAATGGAGTGCCCGCAGCGCGGCTTGTATGCGACACAGTTCCATCCTGAGGTTATGCATACGGCAGAAGGACAGAAAATGTTGTCCAATTTTGTATACAAGATCTGCGGCTGCACGGGCGATTGGAAAATGGATTCTTTTGTTGAAAAAACAATTCAGGAGATCCGCGAAAAAGTAGGAGACGGAAAAGTACTCTGCGCGTTATCAGGCGGCGTAGACTCTTCTGTTGCGGCTGTCATCCTTGCAAAAGCCGTAGGAAAACAATTGACCTGTGTATTTGTAGACCACGGCCTGCTGCGCAAGAATGAAGGCGATGAGGTAGAAGCGGTATTCGGTCCTGAGGGCCCATACAATCTGAATTTTATTCGCGTGAACGCACAGGAGCGCTTTTACAAAAAGCTTGCAGGCATCGAAGAACCGGAAACTAAGCGCAAGGTTATCGGCGAAGAATTTATTCGTGTCTTTGAAGAAGAGGCAAAAAAAATCGGCGCCGTAGATTACCTTGTACAAGGCACAATCTACCCAGATGTCATCGAATCAGGGCTTGGCAAATCCGCAACGATCAAATCACACCATAACGTAGGCGGACTGCCGGATTACGTGGATTTTAAAGAAATCGTAGAGCCGCTGCGCCTGTTGTTTAAGGACGAGGTAAGACAGGCGGGGCGCGAGCTTGGCATCCCGGAACATCTGGTCAGCCGCCAGCCATTTCCGGGACCAGGGCTGGGTATCCGAATTATCGGAGAAGTTACGGCTGAGAAGGTTAAGATTGTACAGGATGCAGATGCGATCTACCGGGAAGAGATCGCGAATGCCGGGCTGGATAAGGTGATTAGCCAGTATTTTGCGGCACTGACGAATATGAGGTCAGTTGGTGTGATGGGTGATGGACGCACGTATGATTACGCGGTGGCGCTGCGCGCGGTGACAACGACGGATTTTATGACGGCGGAGTGTGCGGAGATTCCGTTTGAGGTGTTGCAGAGAGTGATGAACCGGGTTGTGAATGAGGTGAAGGGGGTTAATCGGGTGGTTTATGATTTGACTAGTAAGCCGCCGGGGACGATTGAGCTCGAGTGATGAAATTGTTCCTGCAAAACAATTTTTTGCTGACGGCAGATTATAATTTTTGCTGAACGAT
>CAMUPC010000200.1 GCA_947090545.1 uncultured Eubacterium sp.
AACTAGGTGCCGCGCCCGGACGGTGCCACAGCGTAAACGCAGGATGCTTAGGGCTCCTTACATTTTGGAATCGGAACAGGAAGCCAGCCCCGCTCCCCTTCCTCCAGCGTCCCTTAATGCACAAAAACACCCCACTGCCCCCTCGCCATTCCGCCTGATCCAATTTAGCTACATAGTAACCACCGCAAAATGCACCGTAACTATTCCCCTATCCTAAGCCTCTCAACAATCGTAAGCCTCAACGCCCTACGATAACTTACAAGCGGCAGCACCACCCCAAACACCACAAACACCGGCACCACCAGCAAAATCGGCAGAATCGTAAAACGATAAGTAAAAAACCAAAAAACACTCCCCATCGCTCCATGAAACACAGGCGCCATAAGAACACTGCACACAACCGATACAAAAACCGCTGCCGCCCCATAAATCAGCCCTTCATAAATCAACATCCGCTTTAGCTGGCTTCCAGTCATGCCAATCGCCTGAAGCATCGCGAACTCGCGCCTTCTGGAATAAATAGAAGTCAGTACCGCGTTAAAGAAGTTCAGTACGCCAACCAGCCCAACGACAAAGCTTAAAGCACTTCCCATCAGAAGAAATGTCCCCCGGAACCGTTCAAAATTCTGTACATAAACCTGCTTGGATTCAAAATCCAGGCTTGGATTTTCCTGCGTCGTATAAGTTTCAAGAAACTCCTGCATCGACGCATTTGTTTCCTCTGTCGTATTAAATAAATACGTCAGGATATCCGAAGTCTGGCTGTCACGCTGAAATACCTGCGCATTCATAACAAATGCATAATTGCCAAAATATCGGTAGCTCATTGCGTGCTTGACCGTTACGCAGGCAGCTACCTCATAGGTAATATCCTCTGCCCTTACCTCCTTCATCGTATAGCCGCGGTCGTATCCGCCCAGGATCTCTTCTTTGGTAACCGGCTCTCCTGTCTCGTAATCAAAAAACTGCATCTCATAGACATAGTGTATCGTTACCGTATCGCCAACCTTTGCCCAATGGGAATCCTCGATTTTCTCATCATAGTCGTCCACATCATAGACTGCCGCAACTGCACGTTTATCCGGGTCATACAGATCCGCAAGATCCCCTTCCAGTACATGAAGCTGGCTCAGCGGATAGTCCTCCATGCCGTATATGCTTGCGCTGTCAGAGACATTTCCGGCATCGTCCCGCTCGCTGTCCTCCATCATCTGGTCGACCTCTTCCTCTGTCATCCACATGCTGTACTTTTTACGGACCTGCTCGGCAGGCGCGTATGTGCCGATTCCATTGCGGTGCCCGTAGATCCTGCCGCTTTCGGTGATCTGTCCGCCCTGCTGTAGGTTGTTAATATCCTCTTCCGGCACGGACGGCATCTCAAAGGACATGGACATCCCGCCTACTTTAAAATAAGAAGCATCTCCTAAAATAAAGTCTGATACAACCCATGGGCGTAAATATTTATCCATATCAAATCCATGCGCAAACGTATACGTCAATTGCAGCAGGACAACCGCCAGTGCCATCGAAGCTACGACAAGCACGGTTTTGCGTTTGTTCCTGCCCAGGTTTGCCCATGCCATACGAAGCGGCTTGCCTTTCGCCCTTCCTTTTTTCTGTTTTTTGCTGCCGCACGCTGCGTCTGTGTAACGCACCGCTTCTATCGGGGATACTTTTGCCGCGATCCTGCCCGGCTTCGCGCACGATATTAAAACCGTTGCAAGCGAAAAAACCGCTGCTGCCACAAAAAACCACGGGCTTATCACATGGCCTGTTTTTTTGACGCTTAACACCCGCAAAATGGCTGGGGCAAGCACCGTTCCCGCCAGGCTCCCGGCAAGCAGCCCTACAGGAATCCCGGCTGCGGACAAAAGCAGCGCCTGTGCGCGGATCATACGCCGGATCTGCTTTCCGGTCGTGCCGATCGTTTTTAACAGCCCGTAAAAGCGGATATCCGCGCTGACTGAGATCTGGAAAATATTGTAGATAATCAGGTATCCGGTAAAAATAATGAGCAGCAGAAGCGCCGCAACCTGTAAGATCATTTCCGGGTCCGCATTTTGGGCAAGCTGCGCGCCTGCATACGCCCAGTTGACGCCGGTAGCGATATAATTGTCCTTGCTGTGATCCTCAGACTGGAACCCATTGTTTTTTAAGATCTGTTCCATGTCATCCGCGATATGCAGGCTGCTGCCCAGCATAATATCCAGCACCCAAAGCCCGGTCGGGTCCGTCTCGTCTCCTTCTACCCTGGGATATTTTGTTACGATCTCCTCGACATAAGACCTTGGCAGGACTGCCATGCTTGCAAGAGACGCCGAATCATACTCCCACCAGCCGCACAGCAAAAAAGTATCCGTAATTTCCGTTTTCTTTGCCATGCCGATTTCATAGGACAGCGTCACCTCGGAGCCGATCTTTGGCTCTACGCCTGCGCATTTTAAAACTCTTGTGTCGCAGGCGATTTCTTTGGTGCCTTCCTGCGGCAGCCTTCCCTGCTCGGGCCGGCAGAAGGCTCTCCTGGCATAAGCAGGCTCCATATACGACAGCTCTGCGTGCGTCTTTTGAAATGCTTCCCCGCCTGCCATCCCGAGAAACAGCCGTCCTCCCGGTTCTTTGACCAGCGGGTCTTTTTCCAAAAGCTCCTTCTGCTCCAGCGTCAGGTCTTTAAAGGAACCGTGCCCGGTGCCTCCGACCTGGCGAAATGTCTCCTGCTGAAACGTATGCAGCATCGTCCCCGCGATCGTAAACAGCGCCATAAACATCATCGTCGTAAGCGCAATCGCAAAGACAGCGACCAGGTTGCGGACACGGTTTGCCTGTAAGCTTTTTTTCGACAGCTTTGCCACTGCCTTTTGATTTTTTACCCGGATCATGCGTGCCCACCTCCCAGAATGCTGCCATCCTCAATGCGGATCATGCGGTCGGCAAGCTGTGCGATTTCTTCGTTGTGCGTAATCATCACAATCGTCTGTTTCAGCTTTTGGCTCGTGACCTTTAAAAGCCCCATGACATCCTGGCTCGTGCGGCTGTCCAGGTTCCCGGTCGGCTCGTCGGCAAGGATTATCGCCGGCTTTGTCGCAAGCGCACGCGCAATCGCCACCCGCTGCTGCTGTCCGCCGGACAGGTTATTCGGCAGGCTGTTTAACTTGCTCTCGATCCCAAGCGCGCGGATCATCAGGCTGATATAGTTTTCATTTGGCTCATTGCCGTCCAACTGGATTGGAAGTACGATATTATCGTAGACATTCAGTACTGGGACTAAATTGTAGCTCTGGAAAATAAAGCCGATCTTCCTGCGCCTGAAAATCGTCAGCTCCTCATCCTTTAACGAAAAAATCGATTTGCCGTCCACAAGCACTTCCCCTGCGGTCGGGCGGTCCAGCCCGCCCAGCATATGCAGCAGCGTTGATTTGCCGCTGCCCGACGTGCCCACGATTGCCACAAATTCGCCCTTTTCTACCGTAAGGCTTACCTGGCGCAGTGCATGGACCGCGGTATCTCCTGTACCGTATACTTTTTTGAGATTTCTTGTTTCTAAAATAGTCACTATCGATGCCCTCCTGTCTGTATGATTTCACAGCTTCTGCAAGCTGCATTTTTTCGGTCATACAAACTTTAGCATACAAATCTTACCACATTCTTTCTGTAAAAACATAAAATCTAACGGTTCTGCAAGATTTGAACGTACCGCGCCTACAGCGCCCAGACATAGCCAATCCCATAGACCGTTCTGATATACCGCGGCTTCGACGGGTCATCCTCCAGCTTCTCCCGCAGGCGGCGCACCGTCACAGAGAGCGCGTTTTCATCGACGTACTCCGCACCGTCTGTCCAGATCCGGTCTACGAGCACGGCACGCTCTACCGTTACGCCAGGATTGCCTGTCAGTATTTTTAACAGCCTCTGCTCTGTTTTGCTCAGCTCCAGCTCCAGATCCCGTTTATAAAATTTCATATCTGAAAAATTAAAAGTAAACTCACCCAGGCGGATAATTTCCTGACGGCATTGCCTGCGAAGCTGTGTATGCACCCTCGCCCGCAGCACCGCTAGGCTGAACGGCTTTGTCACATAATCGTCTGCGCCTAATTCCAGCCCCGCGACAATATCCGTCTCCATATCGTTCGCGGTCAGTACAATGACAGGCACAGACGAAACGGCACGGATTTCTTTTAAAAACTCCATGCCGCTCCCATCCGGCAGGTTGATGTCCAAAATCATAAGGCAGCACCCGCCCTCGCCAAAAAGCTCCCTCGCCTTTTTTAACGTGCCGCAGGGCTGAAAAGAAAGATCTTCCGATTTTAACGCAATACAGATTCCTCTGCAAAGCGCCTCGTCATCCTCTACTACGATAATTGTTTTCATTTGACCAGCTCCTCCTGCTGCATCCAATTTCCATATCCCCTCCCGGCTGGAAGATAGACCAAAAAAGTGCTGCCCGCTCCCGCCTCAGACTTCACCTTGATATAACCATTTTCTCCCGCAACAATCTGCCTTGCTAAATACAGCCCGATCCCGACGCCTTCTTCCCCGCTGACGCAGCTTCCCCGGTAAAACCGCTGAAAAATCTTTGGCGTCTCCTCCTGCGGGATACCGATGCCCGTGTCCATAATTTCAATCCGTACAAAAAGCTCCGTATCCGTTACCGAAAGGCGAATGGTTCCGCCCCAAGGCGTATATTTTACCGCATTGTCGACAATATTATAGATCGCCTCCGCCGTCCATTTCCGGTCAAAAAATGCCCGGCAGCCATCTGTTTGATATACAATGGTGTGGCATTTTTTCTCCGCCTTTGCCGCAATCTGCCCTATCACCTCTTCCAGCATCGGCGCGATAAAATCCCACTTCGGATGCAGCACAAACATCCCCGTCTCCAGCCGCGAAGCCTTCACAAGCGATACAATCAGAAAATCCAGCTTCTCCGCCTGGCGGTTTAGCTCCTGTACAAAGGCACGTTCTTCTTCCGGCAGTTCTTTTTCTTCCAGCATCTGCGCATACAGCAGCAGGTTCGCAATCGGCGTCTTGGTCTGATGCGAAATATCCGCGATCAACTGCTTGACCTTTTCCTTTTCATCCGTCAGGTTTTTCGCCGACACTGCCGATGCCGACAAATAATGCGCCAGCTTTGTCTCCACAGCAGACAGCATACTCTCGTCGTACACCCGTTCCTGGAAACTGCCGTCCGCCGCCGCTTCCAGCATCGCATTCATATGCTCCATGATTCTCCTGGTACGGCTTCTCGTACACCCCGCAATGATACACGCCGTAAGAAACAGCACAGCCGATACTGTAAACAGCACCGCTTCCAGCATCACTCGTTAAAATCCCTCAGAAGCTTTTCTGCTTCCTGCATACTGCATCCGGTTTGTGACACGAGGTCATCCAGGATCTCATCATCACTTAAAGAATGCCGCCTTCCCGTCTTGATAATTCCCAGTGCCATTCCCCGTGCTTCTCCCAGCACAACTCCCCGTGCTTCTCCCCGTGCTTCAAACATTCCTACAATCGTCATAGTTTCATCCGCCTCCTTTTTTAAGCTTTTGGAATACTCCGCATATGGATTATACTCCGGGTTAGAAACCTGTTTGACAAATACAGACTGCATATACCGAATTAAGGTATCGCCTGCTTCACCCAAGTCTGAAAAATCTTCTGATAAAAAGATCAGGCACATATGGATTAAGTCAATCTGGCTGTCCAGCTTTTTCACTTCCCGGTCAAATCTTTCCTTTTTCAAATAGCTGTAATGCTCTGATTCTTCTTTTAGGCTGCTCGTACCCGCCAGCGTAACTTCATATCTGGAATAGCGCAGCGCTTTTGGAATATGGTTAATCAAAATCCAGACGGAATAAACCGGCTTTAACGCACCATAATCTGCATCCTCCAGATTCGTAAGCTGCCGGCTGATCATCCGGCTGCAATAATAGATCCCGCGCTTTGACACCGGATAGATGGTATTGTTCTCTCTTTGCATTTCCAGATCAAAATACAAGTCTACCACAATCACCTTTTTAGAACCAGGCAGGCGGCATCCAACCAGCACATCATAAAAGGTTTTTACCTCCTGCCCTTTGCCGACATCTTCTGCCCCGATCACAGCAGCTACCTCTTCATCTCCTCTTACCGATACAATCAGGCTCTCAATTTCTTCTAATGGCAAATCCTTATATTCTTTTACTATATTTTTTAAAATCGGGACAAGGAACTTTTTATTTTGAAACAACTGCTTAAATTTCTGATCGTATGTCAGCTCCGATTCTGTTAATTCCCCGTGTATCTTATCCTCCTGCCTGTCTGACATACACATCATCCCCCTTTCTTTTGCCCGCCGCATACCGCACAGCTCTCCACCCGCTTCGGCAGCTTTACCGTACGAAACTGCGCCCGCAGCCCGTCATACACAAGCATCCTTCCCGTCAGCAGTTCCCCGGCTCCCAGAATATACTTTACCGCCTCCATCGCCTCCAGGCTCCCAATGACGCCGCACACCGCTCCGACAACGCCCGCCTGTTTTGCCGACGGCACCGCTCCTTCCTGCGGCGGATCTTGAAAGATGCAGCGGTAGCACGGCCCCTGTCCCGGCACATACGTCATAAGCTGTCCCTGGAAGCGGATCACGCCTGCGTGTACAAACGGCTTTCCTGCACGTACACAGGCATCGTTTATAAGAAACTTGGTTGGAAAATTATCTGCCGCATCGATTACAAAATCGTAATCCTGGATGATGCCTGCGATGTTTTCCTCGCTTACATATACCGGATATGTCAAAACCTCCAGTTCTGAATTGATCCGCTGTAGCGTTTCTTTTGCGGACTGTACTTTTGGTATGCCAAGATCCGTGTCGCCATGAAGGATCTGGCGCTGCAAATTGGACACGTCTACTGTATCCGCGTCTGCAATCCCGATCGTACCGACGCCTGCCGCTGCAAGATACAGCGCTGCTGGAGAGCCTAGGCCTCCGGCTCCGATTATGCATACCTTTGCGTGGAGCAGCTTTTCCTGTCCTTTGGTTCCGACTTCATCGATCGGAAGATGTCGGGCGTAGCGCTCTTTTTGGTGACTTGTTAATGCCATTTTCTTTTCTCCGTTCTGTTTGCTGCTCGTGGCAGTTTTTTTATTGTTTTGATTGTGTTTTTGTGAAGGGGACGCTGGGAGAGGGGATTGGCATACCCTTTCTGCGTCCGTTCCAGAAGGTTAAGAAGCGCTAAGCATCCTGCGGTAATGCTGTGGCACCGTCCGGGCGCGGCACCTAGTTCGCCCTGGCGTTCCGCCAGCAGCTAAAGGTGCCGCTTGGCTTCGCCCCTGCTTTTGTTGAGCAGGATGCTAAGAGCTTCTAAACCTTCTTCCAAGGACGCAGAAAGGGTATGCCAATCCCCTCTCCCGGCTGGTTTTCGCAAGTTCTACATAAGTAATGGTGAATAATTTACTGAATTACTGGTTTGTAGATATTATCTATTTTGAGCTTGTGAGAATCACTGGAGGAAAGGGGAATGCGTGACGGGGTTGCTGTTCCTGCTCCCGTTCTCCTCCTCTTCCTCCGACTGGTTACCACAAATTTCTCATAAATAATAGCATACAGACAGCCTCCATCCATTCAAAGCCGAAATCCCCGCATAACCTAAACACCGTCATTGCTACACACCAACAAAGATCTACAAAAATCTGCTGCATAAAAGTACCACATTTTCTTGCAGAACTTGCGAAAGCCAGCCGGGAGAGGGGATTGGCACGCCCTGGCTGCGTCCTTGGAAGAAGGTTTAG